>CAYNIS010000151.1:0-7820 GCA_964397055.1 uncultured Rhodospirillaceae bacterium
GGTGCCACCTGACGCAGCCGGGCCGCCGGCGGAAAACGCTGGCACAGAACGCCGGCGGAAAACGCCGGCAGAAAACGCTGGCGGCGGGCGGGCGTGGGCGCCATACCAGAGCAGGGTTTCGGGCCGTCAGCGTAATCGCTGCTGCCACGGGGTTTGAAGGAACAGGGGGCTCGCATGAGGCTGCACGCCGACACCAATCTCACCCTCTCGACCCTCGACCATGTGCCGGGCAAGATGATCGTCCGGCATCTCGGCATCGTCCAGGGATCGACCGTGCGCGCGAAGAACATCGGGCGCGACATCATGGCCGGCTTCAAGAACATCATCGGCGGGGAGCTCACCGGCTACACCGAGCTCTTGAACGAGGCGCGCCAGGACGCGGTCGAGCGGATGATGACGGAAGCCCACATGATCGGGGCCAATGCCGTCATCAATGTCCGCTTCGGCACCTCGGCGGTCGCGGCCGGGGCGGCGGAGCTGTTCGCCTACGGCACCGCGGTCGTCGTCGAATAGGGGCTGGCCATGCCTCTCGAACTGATCGGCATCGCGGCCCTGGTCCTGATGATCGTTCTCGGCGCGGTGACCGGGAACCGCATCGAACGGCGCCACTACCGCTCGATCCGCGAGCGGGAGAAGTTCTACGCCGACGTTCCGCTGGCCACCACCAAGCGCGTGCCGGACTATCCGGAAGCGCCGGAGACGACCATGGTGACCGGGTCGGCGGTCATCTCCATCGACTACTTCAAGCGCTTTCTGGTCGGCTTCCAGCTGTTCTTCGGGGGCCGTGTCCGCGGCTATGAAAGCCTGGTTGAACGGGCCCGGCGCGAGGCCATCTTGCGAATGCGGGCGGAGGCGCGCGCCAAGGGGGCGAGCCTGGTGATGGCCGTGCGCATGGAAACCTCGACCGTGTTCGCCAACGCGCAGAAGGCGACCGGCTCGATCGAGGTGCTGGCCTATGGCACGGCGGTCGTGCTGCCCCGCCACCTGCGCGACAAGCCTTGAGAACGGCACCTCCGCCTTCGACGACGGGATCCATGCCATGACATTCGAAAGCCCGGAGATCGTGGACGGCATCAATGCCCGTCGGGAGCGGGCGATGCGCGATCTCATCCTGCTCCTGGTCGCCGGCCTCGTCGGGATCGTCGCGACGATCTACGGCGTCTTGCTGGCCGGCGGTTTCCTGATCCGGGTCCTGATGCCGATGGAGGCGGAGGCCTGGCTCGGCCGGCAGATGATGGGACCACCGGTCGCCTCCGCCCCGCAGGCCGAACTCCAGGACCTTGCGGATCGCCTCGCCGTGCACATGGACCTGCCGGACGATCTGGAGATCACCGTCCACTACAATGACGACGCGACCATCAACGCCTTCGCCTTCATCGGCGGCCACGTGATGTTCCACCGGGGCCTCCTGGAACATCTGCCGCACGAGAACGCGGTCGCCATGGTGATGGCGCACGAGATCGCCCATGCCAAACACCGCGACCCCTTGAGCGCCATGGGCTCGACCCTGATGTTCCAGTTCGCGATGGCGCTGTTCCTTGGCGATGCCGGCTGGCTGTCCGACCAGGCCGCGACCGGCACCGGGCAGCTCTTCCTCCTGCAATTCAGCCGCGACGCGGAAAGGCGGGCGGACGAGACGGGGCTGGCGGCGGTGGCCGCGGAATACGGCCATGTCGCCGGCGCCGACGACCTCTTCCGCCAGCTCTCGAAAATGGAGGAGGAAATGGACCTGCCCCACTTCGCCCTCCTGTCGACCCACCCGGACACTGACAGCCGCATAGAGGCGGTGGAGGCGATCGCGAATGACAACGGCTGGCCGGTCGACGGGCCGACCACGCCGCTGACGCCGGTGCTCGACCGCCTGTGAGGAGTTGTTCCTTTGACGACCCCTTCGCCGGGAGATCGGCCATGACCGCGCGGCCCGTCCGTCTCAACCGCTCCCAGTTGTCGGTGCCGGGCCATTCCGACCGGATGCTGGAAAAGGCCGCGGCGTCGGCGGCCGATGTCGTCATCCTCGACCTTGAGGACTCGGTCGCCCCGGCCGACAAGCCGGCCGCCCGCGCCCGCGTGATCGAGGCGATCAGCAGCCTGGGCTGGGGGACGAAGTCGGTGTCGGTCCGGGTCAACGGGCTCGACACGCCGTTCTTCTACCGGGACGTCATCGACATTCTGGAACAGGCGGGTCCGCGCCTCGACCTTCTGATGGTGCCAAAGGTCTCCTCGGCGGCCGACGTCCACGGCGTCGACCTCCTGGTCGGCCAGGTCGAAATGGCGATGGCCCGGACCAAACCGGTCGGGCTCGAACTGCAGATCGAAACCGCCCAGGGCATGGTCGCGATGGAGGCCATCGCCGCGGCTTCCCCGCGCAGCGAATCCCTGCATTTCGGCAGCGGCGACTATGCCGCCTCGATCCAGGCCCGGACCACGACGATCGGCGGGCTCAACTCGGACTACGGGGTCCTGGCGGATGCCGACGCCGGCGGGGCGCGGGCGTTCTTCCCCGGCGACGTCTGGCACTTCGCCCTGTCGCGGCTGATCGTGACCGCGCGGGCGTTCGGCCTGCGCCCGCTCGACGGTCCCTATGCCGATTTCCGCGACGAGGCCGGGTTCATCGCCCACGCCCGCAGGGTCGCAGCCCTGGGGGCGGAGGGCAAATGGTGCATCCATCCCTCCCAGATCCCGCTCGCCAACCAGGTTTTCAGCCCGACCGAGGAAGAGGTCGGGCAGGCGAAGGCGATCCTGGAGGCGCTGAAGTCGGCGGAGGCCGAGGGTCTGGGGGCGGTGGTCCTGGACGGGCGCATGATCGACATCGCGTCCATCCGCCAGGCGGAGATGATGGTCGCCAAGCATGCCATGATCGTCGGCGCCTGAGCGACACCCCGTGAGCGACACCCCGTGAGCGACACCCCCTCGCGCAATTCCGCGGATGTTCCCTATATTCTGAGGGCGAAGCCGCCCGCCCGGCGGCAGGTTCCCCGACTGTTTTGGGCCCGACTGCCGCCATGACCTTTCTCGACTTTGAAAAGCCGATCGCCGAGCTTGAAGACAAGATCGAGGAGCTGCGCCACCTCTCGCAGGTCGGCGAAGTGGACATCGACCTCGACGAGGAGGTCACCAAGCTCCAGGGCAAGATCGACCGGCTGGTGCTGTCGACCTATGCCAAGCTGAACCCGGCCCAGAAGGTGCAGGTCGCCCGGCATCCGTCGCGGCCGCACACCAGCCACTACATCGCCCACCTGATCGAAGATTTCACGCCGCTGGCCGGCGACCGCGGCTTTGCCGAGGATGCGGCGATGATCGGCGGGCTCGGCCGCTTCCGGGGCCGTTCCTGCGTCATCCTTGGCCAGGAAAAGGGGCACGACACGGAAAGCCGCATCCGTTCCAACTTCGGCATGGTAAAGCCGGAGGGCTATCGCAAGGCGCAGCGGCTGATGCGCCTGGCCGACCGTTTTCGCCTTCCGGTGGTCAGCCTGGTCGACACCTCCGGCGCTTATCCCGGCATCGATGCGGAGGAGCGCGGCCAGGCGGAGGCGATCGCGCGCACGATCGAGGCCTGCCTGCGCGTTTCCGTGCCGATCGTCTCCGTCGTCATCGGGGAGGGCGGCTCGGGCGGGGCGATCGCCATCGCCACGGCCAACCAGGTCCTGATGCTGGAGCACGCGATCTACTCCGTCATCTCGCCGGAGGGGTGTGCGTCGATCCTCTGGCGCAGTGCCGCGAACGCGCAGGAGGCGGCGACGGCGCTGCGCCTGACCGCCCAGGATTTGAAGGAGTTCGGTGTCATCGACACGATCGTCACCGAACCGTTCGGCGGCGCCCACCGCCACCCGGACCAGGCGATCAACGCCACCGGCGACGAGATCGAAGCAGCACTCGACGCGCTCGACGGCCGCCCCGGCGACCGCTTGCGCCACGAGCGGCGCGAGAAGTTCCTGGAAATGGGGCGCCTCGCGGCGGCCTGACGGCTAAGCGCTCAAGCCGCGTTCTCCTCGTCCGTCCCGCTTCTGGCCAGAGTGTCGAGGCAGGAGACGAGGCGCCCTTGCCCGTGCCCGGCGCGTTCATGGCCACTCTCGGTCGCTGCCTCGCGGAAGTAGGATACGACCAGCAGTCGGATGCCGGCGGTCAGCGTCATGCCATGGGGCCGCGCGCGGTCGATCCTTTCCGCGAGGCTGTGGATGGTCGTTGCTTCGCGCCGTGCGACCTCCTGGTACGCATTCCAGCTTTCGTCGTCGAGGCGAATGGAAGTGCGGCGGTCGCCGATCCCGACGTTGCGGTTGCGCAGTATCGTCGGATGCTGGCTTGTCTTGGTCTCCATGGCATTTTCCTCCCAGGACGCGCGCGTTTGCGGCTGGCGCAAGTCCCGGGGTTCAGACCGGCTCAGACCGCAAGGGCGACCTGCACTTCAGGTTTGATGGTCTGTGCGGTTTTCCGACGGCCAGCCCGTTTCGGGCTGGCGTTGGCACACGGGATGAGAACGCCTTGCGCAGGGGATTGGTTCGTGCGCCGAAATCGCTGACCCGGCCTGACGTCGGTCAGTCGCGATCGATCGGGTGGCGGGCAATCCCGCCGACGATCGCCGAGAGGTAGCGCCGGACTGCCTGCCCGCTGCCGTGCCCTGCCTTTTGGTGGCCAGCTTCCGTCGCGGCATGCCGGAAATACGAGACCGCCAGCACCTCAAGCGCGGTGACGAGGTCGTCCTCGTCGTCGCGGGCGCGATCGACAGCCGACACGAGATCCGGAAGCTCCATCTTCTCCATCGCCGCGATCTCTTCCAGCGCCTGCCAGACGAGATCGTGAAGGGCGATCGGCTCTTGCCGCGCTCCAATCGCGATTGTGAGTTCAACCAGGGGCATGGTGATCATTAAGTTGAATTGTCGGTCCGGGCTACGGCGTATGATAATAGCCGGCCGCGCCCCGCGCCCCAAGCGTGCATATGGTCATTCGTGGTATCCCATGGAATAGATACCGGGCTGGCCGATCGGGTTGCCGGGCCGGCCGTCGGGGACCGCGCGTGTCAGTGGGCGATCCCCGATCGGTGTCGATCTGCTGTGCGCCCGGCCAAGCCGGTCATGCGCTGCTGCGATCACGACCGTGACCGAGACTGTCGGGAAGCGCGTCGAAATACCGTTCGAGAGCGCCTGTGCCATGGCCGGCGCGACTATGCCCGGCTTCCGTGGCAGCGGACCGATAGTAGGCAATGGTCAGGATCCGCAGGGCGGCGCTGAGGGTCATCGCCTGCTCCCGGCGGCGGTCGACCTCGCTCGCCAGGGTGTGCACGGTCATGCCTTCGCGCCTGGCAATCTCCTGCAACGCCGCCCAAGTCTCCTCGTTTAGGCGGATGCTTGTGCGTCGACCGGGAACCGTGATGTTGCGGTTCTTCTGATGGGTCCGGTTCGTCGGGCCCTCTTCGCCACTGTCTGTGGTCACCTCTTCCTCCTCGACCGCATTCGTCACACCAGGAGTGCATTTCTTCTAAAAATATACAACTATATGACGCAAATGTGTAACCCGCATGCAGCAGGCAATAATGGATACGCTCATCCACAACCTGTGGGGCAGGAAACAACGACAGGGTTATGCAGAGCAAGCCGATTTAGCCCACACTAATTTGTGGGCTATTCCTCGACGATCTCGGACGGGGCTTCGGCCTTCGCCGACAGCGCGTGCACGCGGTCCGCGAGTTCTTCAACGAGGGCGCTGTTGATGAGCCTTTGACGCTCCAGCCGCGTGCGTCCCTCGAAGGCGGGGGAAACGATATGCACGCGAAAATGGCTCTCGCCGCGGCCATCGTGCCCGGCGTGACCGACATGGCGATGACTGTCGTCGATGATCTCAAGATGCGTCGGTGTAAGCGCCTCCACGAGTTTGCGGCGCATCGTGTCGGCAACCTCACCCATCGATCCCTCCCGTCCTGTCGCTCCGCCGCCTGCGTCATGGGACAGGCAGTTTCCGGCCGGCCGGAACCGGCCCGGCGGTGCGGAAAACGCCCGGGCGCAATCGGTTCGCGCGCGTTCCGAACGAACACGCGCCGGCCCGGCAAAGCTTGTCGTACCAGAATGGTGGGATATCGCCGGACCCGCAACCGGCAAGCCCCGTTTCAGGCTGCCAGGGCAGCGCCGGGCACGCCTTGTCAGCCCCTGGCGGGGACCTCATACTTCCGCCATGAAGACCGCCCGCCGAAAGTACGTGGACCTGGATCTAGGCCTCGACCTCGACGGCGGGGCGATGCCGGAGGTCCGCCGGTGCGACGCCCCCGGATGCACGGCGGCGGCTGAATTCCGTGCCCCGAAATCGCGGTCGTCCCTGAAGGAATACTACTGGTTCTGCCTGGAACACGTGCGCGAGTACAACCGGTCCTGGAACTACTTCGCCGGCATGAGCGAGGCGGAGATCGAGGTCCATATCCGCCGGGACACGACCTGGGATCGGCCGACCTGGCCGGCCGGCAACTGGACCAAGCGGGAATGGGACATCCGCAACCGCGTCTTCCAGGATTTCTTCGATGCCGACCCGGCCCGCGCCGGCACCGGCGGCGAGGACGCGCGCCAGCGACATATGGACCCGGAGGAGACGCGCCTGGCGCGCGCGGCGATCAAGGCCCTGACCGTGCTCGACCTCGATCCGCCGGTGACCATCGTCGAGATCAAGGCGCGCTACAAGGAACTGGTTAAGCGCCATCACCCGGACCGCCACGGCGGCGACAAGGCGGCGGAGGAGATGCTGAAACGCATCAACGTCGCCTATCATGTGCTGAAGTCGGCCTACGCACTCTAGGTCTCATGCCCTGCGCGCTTTAGCCTGCGTCCACCGTCCAATTTGTTGCTGTGCTGCGGTGCCGAGGGGGCTGGCGGGCGGCCCCGTGCGCGCGCTAACGTGGCAGCTTGAACGCGCGAAGGACAAAGCTGGAGACGATTGGATATGCCCGCTGACATGTCGACTGCCCGGGAAACGACCCAGATGCCGACCCACAGGCATCCGCCGCTGCCCGACATCACGTTGAACGTGCGCGAGGTCTTCGGCCTCGACAGCGACATGGAAATGCCGGGCTTCAGCTTCGCGACCGAGCATGTTCCGGACCGCGACGACAGCTACCGGTTCGACCATGAAACCACGCTCGCGATCCTGGCCGGCTTCAAGCACAACCGCCGGGTCATGATCCAGGGCTACCACGGCACCGGCAAGTCGACCCATATCGAACAGGTCGCCGCCCGCCTCAACTGGCCGTGCATCCGCGTCAACCTGGACAGCCACATCAGCCGCATCGATCTCGTCGGCAAGGACGCGATCGTGCTCCGCGACGGCAAGCAGGTGACCGAATACCGGGAAGGCATCCTGCCCTGGGCGCTGCAGCACCCCTGTGCCCTGGTGTTCGACGAATACGACGCCGGCCGCCCCGACGTGATGTTCGTGATCCAGCGCGTGCTGGAGGTCGACGGCAAGCTGACCCTGCTCGACCAGAACAGCGTGATCCGGCCGCACCCGGCTTTCCGCCTGTTCGCGACGGCCAACACCATCGGCCTCGGCGACACCTCGGGCCTCTATCACGGCACCCAGCAGATCAACCAGGGCCAGATGGACCGCTGGAACATCGTCGCGACCCTGAACTATCTGGAGCACGACACCGAGACGGAGATCGTCGCCGCGAAGGTGCCCGGCGACGGCACGGCTGAGTGGAAGGACATGCTCTCGTCGATGGTGCGGGTCGCCGACCTCAGCCGGGCGGGCTTCATCGCCGGCGACATCTCCACCGTGATGTCGCCGCGCACGGTCATCACCTGGGCGGAGAACACCGAGATCTTCGGCGATCTCGGCTTCGCCTT
>CAYNIS010000152.1:0-7818 GCA_964397055.1 uncultured Rhodospirillaceae bacterium
ACCTGATCCGCGCCGAATGGCCAGCCGGCACCACCTGGCTCGGTCGGGCCGACGACCTGATCCGGGCGGCGACGATCAATATCGGCCTCGGCGCCACCGCGGTGGCGGCACCCTTCGCAGTGACCGCGGCCCCGTTCGCAGCGATGGCGCTCGCCTGGTTCGCCGGCTGGTCGAACTCCTTCACCAAGGGCTATGAGGCGGCGGCCGTCGGCCCGACGGTCTCCCTCTCCGCGATCGTCCTGTTCACGATCGCCGCATCCCACCTGCCGATGGCGATGGCGCACCAGGCCGCGACCGGGTCGACCCGGCAGTTCTTCGATCTCGCGACCGTGCGCGCGCTGATCCGCGCCAACCCGCTCGGCAACCTTCTGCTGGCAGCGGCGTTTGCCGTCGCCACGCTGCCGGTCATGGTGATGAAGGTCGCCGGCACCTTCGTCTTCGGGCAGCAGGTCGACCCGACCCTTCTGGAGCCGGAAGAGCTCGCGCGGTTCGCCAACCGTCACGGCTTCTTCCTCGCCCTCCTCCTGGTGCCCGGCTATCTCGGCACCCGGCTCCTGGCGGCCCGGGTCTATGCCCACGCGGTCGTGCGCGCGGTCGCGGCCGGCCTTGTCTCCCCCCGACAACTCGAAGGGCCGCTTGGCCGGGCAGTCGACCGTCTTGGCCTGGCAGGCGGATCGCAGCCGCTGCCGCGACGCTGGCGGCGCTGGGCGCTGGCCGTGGCGACCGCCATCTTGTGGTTCGCCGTCGCGGCCCAACTCTACATAGCCCAGTTCTTCAACATGGCCTGGCTGCATTGGGTCCAGCATCCTTTGCTGCACCTTCCCTGGTATCCTGTGCTCACGCCCTGAATTCGGCGGCAAACCGCACCTATCCCGGATTTCCTTGCCAAGTCCCCCGATCCAGCGTAGGGTAATAATCGATCCGACGAGAGAGCAGGGCGACCGGCCACACGCTTACGTGTGCGAAGCGTTTGTTGCTCACCCCGGCCGCCGGCTCGCTTCTTCATAAAAACTCAACCGTTCCTGGGCGAAGCATGCGCGTTCAGGCCCTTTCGTTTTCAAACCCTTGGGTTTGAAAAACGGGGCTGGCGCGAAGGGTTCGCTCCAAAGCGATGGAGATCAAGAGATGGCGTTGACCTGGGCAGACTATCAGCAGGTGGCGGCGGCGATGGCCGAGACCTATCCGGATGCCGACCGACTGCACCTGACCGACACCGATTTGAAGCAGATGATCGTCGATCTGCCTGACTTCGAAGACGGGCCGGAACCGCCGGATGACCGTTATGTGCGCGCCGTTCGCAATGTTTGGGCGGCGATCGATGACGACATCAGTCTCGAGGAACTGCACCAGCCTCTGGACTGAGTTTTCGACAAGAAGCCGCCGCCCGATCGGCGTTGCCGCGTCCTTGTCACCCCGACCCGGTGTCAATCCTTCTTCCACGACCTGAGGACAGCGAAAAATGGCAGTTCTGGACAATGTGAGTGGCGACATCGGCCCGGACGGCCGCTTCACCATCATTCCGATCGGCGGCAGCAACGAAGATCAGATCGGCGCCAACTCCAAGCTCTACACCTATGAAAGCCCGAAGGGCGAGGTCACCCGCATCATGTCGGACTGCGGGTCCCAGTTCGCCGACGTTGAAAAGCAGGGGGTCAACAGCTTCCTCGCCAACCCGGGCCCGTATCTCGACCGCAAGGACGGCCAGCCCAACGGCGACGAGCCGAGGATCGACGCGATCGTCCTGACCCACGGCCACATGGACCATATCGGTGCCCTGGTCGAAGCCGCGCGCGTCTACAAGCTGCCGGAAATCCACGCGCCGCATTCGGCGATGAGCTTCCTCGAACGGCAGCTGTCCTTCTCCGGCCTGCCGGTCGAAGACTGGCCGAAGATCACGCCGTACAAGCCCGGCGCCGACCTCGACTTCGGCGACATCAAGATCCACACCGCGCAGAACGGCCACTCCCTGCCGGGCGCCAGCCTGACCGTCGAAACCCCGGCCGGCGTCGCATTCGACAGCGGCGACTTCAAGATGGATGAATCGCTGCGCTTCCCGACCGACACCAAGCGCCTCGCCGAAATCCGCGAGCAGGTCGGCGGCATCGACTTCGCGCTGATGGAATCGACCTCGACCGGGTCGGACGCGCCGACGGTGGCGGAGACCACGGTGCGCGACAACATCGCGGACCTGATGAACGAGAAGAGCCACATGAACGCGGTGGTCCCGCTCATCGGCTCCAACATGGAACGCATGATGACCCTGTGCGGTGCGTGCGAGCAGACCGGCCGCAAGATGGTCATCGACGGTGCGTCGGTGGAGGCGACCTTCATCGCGCTCGAGAAGGAACTGCAGGCCGACGGCTCGTCGATCGAAAAGGAGTTCCCGGACCTCGAATTCACGCTGTCCAAGGACAAGTGGGTCGGCAAGGGCCAGCCCAAGATCAAGTCGAAGGCGCCGGAATGGCTGGAAGGCGAGCCGGGCTCGGTGATGATCCTCACCACCGGCACCCATAACGAGCCGGGGGCGGGCTTCCCGAAGATGGCCCAGGGTGAGCACAAGCGCATCTCCCCGGACCCGTCGACCACCTTCGTCTACATTTCCCAGCGGCCGATCCCGGGCAACGAGGACAAGTACTACGAGCCGGTGAACGCCATGCGCTCGCAGGGCTTCGAGGTCGTCGTCCCGACCGAGTACAAGGAAGAGCACGGGCTGGAACTGCATGCCTCCGGCCATGGCGGCTTCCCCGACAACGAGGCGATGAACGCGGTGACCCAGCCGGGCCAGATCGCGACCATGCACGGCTCGTCCGAGCAGCGTAAGGAACATGTCGAGAAGCTTCAGGGTGTCGGCCGCGACGCGTTCATGGTCGACAACGGCGACGTCGTGTCGATCAAGAAGGGCCAGCCGGCGGAGGTCATCGGCCGCGCCCCGGTCAGCTTCATCGGCATGATCGAGGATCCGGACCCCAACAAGATGGTCTGGGAAAAGGGTCCGCCGACGCTCACCGTCTATGACCAGCAGGAAGACGGCTCGCTGAAGGCGCAGGACACCCCGCTCTACGTGCCGACCCAGGAAGACATCGACGCCAAGGTCAACCGCGACGGCCCGCGCCAGAAGTCGGGCGGCGGCGGCCACAAGCATCGCCAGCGTGCGCACGCATAGCGCCGATCTGACAATCATCTCCCCGGCGGCGAGGTGACGGGCGGCTGGCAACGGCCGCTCGGCCTCGCCGTCGGCGTTCAGACTGTTTCGAGCGCTGCGGATCTGGCGCCGCCGGTTCTCGGTCCCCTCGTCCCCTCGTCACTGCGGCGATGGGCGTTCCGGCGTCGAACATCGGCACCTACGCGTCGGCTGTCGCTCTCGGGGCCATGACGGTCTTCGTCGCGGGCACGGGACACCTCAATCGGCTTAGGCCGATCAACGGGCTTGCCGTCGCCTCGGCACTCTCATGCCTGGGCATCGCTTTCATCCTCTCCGGCATCTGGGCGCTCGCCGTTGTCGGCGGCTTTGCGATTGGGCTCGGTCTCGGAGCCAACACCCCGGCAAGTGCCGCTCTCCTTTCGGCAAGCATCCCCAAGGCCAGATGGCGCCTCGCGTTCTCGATCAAGCAGGCCGGAATGCCTGCTGGGGGGATGCTGGTTGCACTCTGCCTGCCGGCGATCGCCGCCGGGGTTCCGCCCGAACGCGGCGTGAAGGTCGCTTCCTCCAGGGTCTTGGCCGGCGACGTTGCGGCAAGGCCCGAGGCGATGAGGGCGGCAGCCACGACAAAGCCGCGGGCAACCAGGGTCGTGTGCGTGAGCATCTTCCGTCTCCGTCAGCGTCATCTGATGGGCGGAAGATGGCAGAGCCTCGGGCGGTCGGATTGAACGCGCCTGCCGAGTTCTTGAAGGATCCTGCTGCCTGCCCGCTGAGGTCGCGGGAACGCGGTCAGCGCCCCAACAGGGACTGGATGCCGTCCCGGCGCTCGGCCCCCAGGGCGGCGACCAGCGGGCGCGCGTCATGCAGGCTCTTCGCGGCTTCCAGGTTGTCGGCGATCGCCGCCAGCCGGGCGAGGCCGACCTGGCCGGCGGTCGATTTCAACGTGTGGGCGGCGCGCTTGATGCCGTCCAGGTCCTTGTGGTCCTCGCACGCCGTGATGACGCCCATGATGTCGCTGGAAAACGCCACGAAATCGTTGATGACGGAGGTCGCGTCCGCCTCCGACAGGTGCTGCGTCAAGAGGTCGAGGGCCGCCTGGTCGAGCCTGGGCGGCAGGTTGAAGGAGGCGTCCGTCGGGTGCGGCAGCGACGGCGTGAAGCGCTCGACCGTGGCGAACAGGGCTTCCGGCGTGAACGGCTTGACCAGGACGTCGTCCATGCCGGCCTCTATGCAGCGGTCGTAATCCTCCTGCATCGCGTTCGCCGTCATCGCGACGATCGGCACATGGCCGGGATCGCAGGGCAATTCCCGGATCCGCTTGGTCGCGGTCAGCCCGTCCATCACCGGCATCTGGATGTCCATCAGGACCACGTCGTAGGGCGTCTCCCGCACGGCTGCCAGCGCCTGCTGACCGTCGGTCGCGGCATCGACGATATGGCCGCGGCGCACCAGCATGGAGATCGCGACCTTGCGGTTGATCTCGTTGTCCTCGACCAGAAGGACGACGCGCGGCGGGATGTCGAGCTGGCTCGGCGTTCCCGCGCCCTTCGGCTCCGTGCGTTCCAGCTTGGCGGGCTTCGGCGCGGCCTCGGGGGCGGTGGTATCGGCGGCGACGCGCTCTTCAGGCATCGCGAGCGGCAGCGTGATGTCGATCCAGAAGGTGCTGCCCAGCCCCTCTTCGCTGTCGAAGCCGATCTCCCCGCCCATCAGACCGGCCAGCTGGCGCGAGATCGAGAGGCCGAGGCCGGTGCCGCCGTAGCGCTGGGCGATGGTGCCGTCGGCCTGGGCGAAGCGTTCGAAGATGTGGGCCTGCTGGTGGCGCGGGATGCCGATCCCGGTGTCGGTGACGGCAAAGCGCAGCGCCAGGCGGTCGCGGTCGCGGTGGGAGGCGCCGACCGACAGCGTCACCGATCCGGTTTCGGTGAACTTGATCGCATTGGACAGGAAGTTCAGCAGCACCTGGCGGATGCGGTGGGCATCGCCGATCACGTGGATCGGGAGGTTCTGCGGCACCTCCAGGTCGAGGGTCAGTCCCTTTTCCTTGGCACGTGGCGCCATGAGGCGGATCGCCCCCTGGCAAAGCAGGTCGAGGCGGAACGGCCCCGGTTCGATCGACAGCTTGCCGGCGTCGAGCTTCGAGAGGTCGAGAATGTCGTCGAGGATGGCGAGCAGCGATCCGGCCGAGCTCGACAGCGTCTCTGCATAGTCGCGCTGATCCTGGTTCAACTGGGTCGCCAGCAGCAGGTTGGCCATGCCCAGGATGCCGTTCATCGGCGTCCTGATCTCATGGCTCATCATCGCCAGGAACTCGCTCTTCGCCCGGCTGCCGGCCTCGGCGGCGATGCGCGCGGCCTCCAGGTTCTCGATCAGGTTCTGGTTGTCGAAGCGCAGTTTGACCAGTTCGGTCATGCGCCGGTTCTGGGCACGCGCGAGGCTGAGGCAGACCGTTGACAGGATGATCGCCATCAGCCCGAGGAGGAAGGCGAGTTCGGTGCCGAGCGCCAGGAGGTAGGCGGTCATCGGCAGCGCCAGCGGCATCAGGAACGCATAGACCGCCGGCAGCCAGGAGGAGCGGGAAAGCGACGACGTCAGGCCCAGCGTCACCAGGATGATCAGGACGTAGACCAGTTCCAGGAAGTCGCCGTACTGGGCAAGCGCCAGGGCCGAGCCGCCCCAGATGCAGCCGGTCAGGAAGGTGAGGGTGGTGAACAGGTTGCCGAACCGGCGCGCCTCCCGTGCGGTGAGGTCTGTCCGCTTGACCTCGAACCGGTGGCGCAACGCCTCGAAGCCGAGGGATGCGGCCAGGTACGCGGTCGTCCAGGCGGCGATGACGGCATGCGGGGCGACCCCGACGAACGGCCACAACATGCAGAGATAGGCGGCAAGCGGCAGCAGGCTGGTCGACCCGGTGACCGAGAACAGCGTGTGCATGTTCTCAATCGACAGCGCTTCCGCGAAGCGGGTCTGGTATTCGTCACCGGTAAGGCCTTCTCGCGACCGATCGCCGGTAAGCTTGTCGCCCGGCGTGACCGGACCGGCGGGGGCCGCATTGACAGCCGCCGGCCCGATACTAGGCTGACCGGTGAGAGTTCCGTTTCCCTTAGGCATAGCTTCGTTCAGGCGTCCATGACCGATCGACTCATCATCGCCCTTGCCCAGCTCAACCCGACGGTCGGCGACGTCCGCGGCAACGTGGCCAAGATCAGGGCGGCCCGTGCCGAGGCCGCAGCCAAGGGTGCTGACCTCGTTGTCTACACCGAATTGGTGGTGAGCGGCTATCCGCCTGAGGACCTGGTGCTCAAGCCCTTCTTCCTCGACCGGGTGGAGGCGGCGGTCGCCGACCTCGCGAAGGATACCGCCGACGGCGGCCCGGGCATGCTGGTGACGTCGCCCTGGCGGGTCGAGGGCAGGACCTATAACGGGGCGATGCTGCTCGATGGCGGAGAGATCGCGGCCGTCCGCCTCAAGCACGATCTGCCGAACTACGGCGTCTTCGACGAGGTGCGGGTGTTTGCCGCCGCCCCGCCGCAGGGGCCGGTCAGCTTCCGCGGCGTGCGCCTGGGCATCGTGATCTGCGAGGACATGTGGTTCCCGGACGTCGCCGAAACGCTGGAGGAGAGCGGGGCGGAGATCCTGCTGGTGCCCAACGGCAGCCCGTTCGACGACGACAAGGTCGACCAGCGCATCCAGCACGCGGTCGCCCGGGTGACGGAGACCGCCCTGCCGCTCGCCTATGTCAACCAGACCGGCGGCCAGGACGAGTTGGTGTTCGACGGCGCGTCCTTCGTCATCAACGCGGACCGGTCGATGCCGGTCCATGCGCCGGCCTTCCAGGAGGCGGTGGTGATCACCGACTGGCGGCGCGGCCCGGACGGCTGGGCCTGCCAGCCGGGGGAGGTCCTGAACCCGCCGGAGGGGCTGGAGGCGCTCTATCAGGCCCTCGTCCTCGGCCTGCGCGACTATGTCGACAAGAACCGCTTTCCGGGTGTCATCCTGGGCCTCTCCGGCGGCATCGACAGCGCCCTGTCGGCGGCCGTCGCGGCCGATGCGCTGGGGCCGGATCGGGTCTGGTCGGTGATGATGCCGTCGCCCTACACCTCGCCCGAGAGCCTGGAGGACGCGGCGGCCTGTGCCGAGCTCATCGGCTGCCGTCTCGACACCGTCGGCATCGGGGCGGCGATGGATGCCTTCGGCGGCATGCTGGGGCCGTTGTTCAACGGCAAGCAGCCCGATGTGACGGAGGAGAACATCCAGTCACGCTCGCGCGGGCTGACCCTGATGGCGCTTTCCAACAAGTTCGGCCACATGGTGCTGTCGACCGGCAACAAGTCGGAGATGTCGGTCGGCTATGCGACCCTCTACGGCGACATGTGCGGCGGCTACAACGTCCTGAAGGACGTCTACAAGATGACCGTGTTCGCGCTCGCCCGCTGGCGCAACCAGGCATTGCCTGAAGGCGCCCTCGGCCGTTCCGGCCGGGTGATCCCGGAACGCATCATCACCAAGCCGCCCTCGGCCGAGCTCAAGCCCGACCAGAAGGACGCGGATTCTCTTCCACCTTACCCCGTGCTGGACGCGATTCTCGAGCGGGGCTACGTCGCGCATTGGCTGGCGTGCGGACCGATCGAGTCGTCGCTCGATGAGGGGATCGCGGGGGCGTTGGCGGCGGGGGAACCGCC
>CAYNIS010000153.1:0-7807 GCA_964397055.1 uncultured Rhodospirillaceae bacterium
TCGCAAGCGCGCGGGTCACGCCCTGGCAGCGAACTTCGGAACCAGGACACTAGCCGGCGGCGGCCCCGGTCGGCGTCGCGGGGCTGTCCGACGGTTTCTCGATGCGGCGGCCCTTCAGGCCGAAGACGTAGGAAATGACCTCGGCCACCGCCTTGTAGTGGTCGGGCGGGATCTCCTGATCGATGTCGCAGGCCGCGTGCAGGGCGCGGGCCAGCGGCGGGTTCTCGACGATCGGAACCTCATGCTCGCCCGCGACTTCGCGGATCTTGAGGGCGATGAGGTCCTGTCCCTTGGCCGTGACCATCGGCGCCCCGTGCTTGTCCGGATCGTATTTGAGGGCAACCGCGAAGTGGGTCGGGTTGGTCACCACCACATCGGCCTTCGGCACCTCGGCCATCATCCGCCGGCGCGCCTTTTCCGCGCGCAGCTGACGCAGCCGTGCCTTGACGTGCGGGTCGCCCTCCGTCTGCTTGTATTCCTCTTTCACCTCCTGCTTCGACATTTTCATCTTCTGGTGGTGCTCGTAGCGCTGGTAGGCGACGTCAGCGACGGCGAGCACGGTGACCGCCATCAGGACGGTGAACATCAGTTGCAGGAGGATCGAGCGCAGTTCGCCGGCGGTGTCGAGGATGTCGATCATCGCGAAGTGCTCGATGCTCTCGAACACCGGGGACAAGACCCACGCGGCCATGCCGCCGACGATCAGGATCTTCAGGATCCCCTTGAGGAACTCGACCATCTGCTTGAGCGAGAAAAGGCGCTTCACCCCGGCGAGCGGCGACAGCTTCGAAAGATCCGGCTTCATCGGTTCCGCGGTGAACAGCAGGCCGGTCTGGGCGACGCTGGCCGCCGCCCCGGCCAGCATGATCAGCACCATCGGTCCGAGGAGGACCAGCAGCATCTCCGCGAAGACCGCCCCGACGACATTGCCGACCCCGCCGGGGCCGACCTCGATCGCGTGCGCCTTCTCGACGAAGACCCTGAGGGAGCTCGAGATCGTGGCGGCGGTATAGGGCGCGAACGCCGTCAGGATCAGGGTCGCCGTCAGCAGGATGGCCCAGTTGTTGACCTCCTTCGACGAGGCGACCTGACCCTTGGATCGCGCCTCCTCCAACTTTTTGGCGGACGGTTCCTCGGTCTTTTGGGAGTCGTCCTGATCTTCCGCCACGAAAGGTCTACCTGTCCGCTCGTTGCCCTGCCGTCCACCGCTGGCGAGGGTGGATTATGCAATCCCGGGGCCTCATGGAATAAGGAAAAGCCTTAAACCCTCGCTAAAGTGCAGCATCCACAGCTGCATCATCACCGGCAAGGCAAGTGCGAGGATCGAAAGGCCGAGGATGATCTGAATCGGCAGCACGATGAAGAACAGCTGAAGCTGCGGCATCAGGCGCGAAAGCAGGCCGAGCCCGGTGTAGAAGACGACCGCCATCACGACGAACGGGGCGGCGAGCTGGGCCCCCAGGCGAAAGCTCCGCGCGATGACCATCGTGGCGACCTCCGCGGCATCGCCGGGTGGCGGCACCAGCCCCATCGGGAACACCTGGTAGCTCTCGACGATGGCCCCGATCATGAGGTGGTGAAGATCGGTGACGAACAGCAGAAGGACCGCGAGCAGGGTCAGAAGCGTGGACGGGATCGACCCCTGGCTTTGCAGCTGCGGATTGAAGACGAAGGCGCTGGCGAGCCCGGACTGCAGCGCGATCATCTGCCCGGCGACTTCGAGCGCGCTCATCAGGAGCCGTGTGGCGATGCCGATGGCCAGCCCGATCGCCGCTTCCAGCATGATGAACCCGCCGAGCGCCAGGGCGCTTTCAGGCTGCGGCGAAACCGCGATCAGCGGCGTCACGACCAGGGTGAAGGCGAGCGCGAAGGCAAGGCGGACTTGCGTGTTGACGAAGGCGGCGGAGAAGCCTGGCATCAGGAGCAGGGCGCCGCCGATCCGGGCGAACACCATCAAGAAGCGGTAGACACCGCCGACCAGGATGGTTTCGAGACCGACTTCCATGCCGTTGCGGCTCCGTCGAATTCGGCCAGGGCGAGAGACATCCGGCCCGACGGGCCGGCCGGGTCACCTGATCCCCATGTTCTGGATCTTGTCGAACAGGCTGATCCCGAACTCGACCAGCTGGGTCATGATGAACGGAAACAGCGCCATCAGCGACAACAGGATCGCCAGGATCTTCGGCACGAACGCCAGCGTCATCTCCTGGATCTGGGTCAGCGCCTGAAACAGGGAGATGATCAGGCCGACCGTGAGGCCGATCAGCATGATCGGCCCGCCGACGAACAGGATCACCCAGATCGCTTCCCGCGTTACCTCGATCGCCTCGGCTTGGTTCACAAGACTGGCCCGCCGCTCCCCGTCATCCCCGCCGCGGCCGTCGGCCCCCACCGGTACCCGGCAAGTCCTGCCGACCGGTCGAGGCCGCGCCGGCAGGAGCTGCCTCCATCACGGTATCCGTGGGGTCGATCACATCGGCATCCGGATGATCTCCTGATAGGCCTGGATGACCTTGTCACGCACGGCGACCATGGTCTGGACGGTCAGCTCGGCGTTGTTGACGGCGGTCACCACCTCCGTCAGGTCGGCCTGGCCGACCACCGCCTTGGCGGCCATCTCCTCGCCCTTGCGCTGGACTTCGACCGCATCCTTGGCGGTGTCGTAGAGCGCTTCGGCAAAGCTCGGCTGGCCGGTGTCACGGGCCGGCATGCCAGGCTTGCCGGCGTTCTGTGTCGCATTGGCATAGGCCGCGACCGCGTTTGGAAGACTGCCGACCATGATCAGGCACTCCTTTGGAAATGCCGCGCCGTTCAATTCCGGCGCATTACATCACAATGAGGCCGGCCCTGACTAGTGGAGCGAACTCGACGTTTGGATCCCCCTGGCAACAGGTCCCTTACCAGACGTCGAATTCGAAAACTCCATTAGAGACCGTGGGTTACCTCGTGTTTTTCCGGTTCCGACATTTGCGTGGGTGCCGTTGTCGACACGGTCGCGAATGTCGGGATCAAGGCACTCGCTGCCCCTCGCTGACTGCGGCCCGGACCGGCCGCGGTCTTGTTACCCGCGCAGGAGATCGACGGTGCGCGCCAGCATGTTCTTGGTCACGTCGACCACGTTGACGTTGGCCTCGTAGCTGCGCTGGGCCTCGCGCATGTCGACGGTCTCGATGATGCCGTTGACGTTCGGCAGGCGGACATAGCCGTTCTCGTCAGCACTCGGGTGGCCCGGGTCGAAGGTTGTGCGGAACGGGCTCATGTCGGTGCGAATTCGGTCGACCTTGACCTGCTCGACGCCGCTCGCGCGGTCGAGTTCGTTTTTGAAGGTCAGCACCTGGCGGCGATACGGGTCCTCGCCCGGCGCCGGCGCCGTCGAGCCCGCATTCGCGATGTTGTGGGCGATCACGCGCAGGCGAACACCCTGGGCGCGCATGCCGGACGCGGCGATGACCATCGGGTTCTTGAGGTCCATGGTGATCCTCGTCTGCTCTGTCTGGTTGGTTCCTAAGGGGGGCGTCGGGCGCGGTTTCGGCTGCCCGTTATCAGACGCCGGACGGCGAGCCGATCGCGGTCTTCAGCATGCCGACCTGCTTGCGATAGAGGTTCAGCGCCAGCTGGTAATCGTGGTTGTTGTCGGAGATTTTCAGCATCTGCTCGTCCAGGATGACGGAGTTGCCCGCGGGGGCGGTCTCATAGGGGACCCGTTCGACGTCGTCGCGCGCGATCTCGGTCGGCGAGGTGAGCCGGATGTGGCCGGGCAGGGTCGCCTGCGGCACCAGGAAGCGGGCGCGCACCTCGTTGCGGAACTCGAACGGGGCAAGCTCGCGGGCGTGATATCCCGGCGTGTCGGCGTTCGCGACGTTCTGGGCCAGCACTTCCTGCCGTTGGGTCAGGTACGCCATCTTGCGGCGGATCGCGGTGACGAGGGTCAGGCCTTCGGTGTTCATCGCATCGGTCCCGGGCGGCAGTTGCGGGTCGGATTGGCTCCCGGTCCAGGTAAAGCACGTTGCGTGCCAGTTTCCGCGCCGCTGCCGAGCCGGCCTGTTCAGTCCTTGGCAACAGTGGCGGTGGTAGCGTCGTGGCAATTGACCCAACTTCTTGTCGAGGTCCGAGGTAGCCCCCTCATGCCAAGCCGCCCCCGTTCGCATCGCGCGCTCAACGCCCCGGTGCGTCGCCGATCGAAGGCCCCCGCGGCGCTCGGCTACGGCACGCGGATCGGCGATCTCGTCATCTTCGACGTGATGAGCCGCGATGCGGCCGGTGTCATCTATCGGGCGCGGCGGGAGGACGAGAGCCACGTCCTCATCGTCGAGCGCTTTCCGCGCGGCGGGGCCGCGATCGACCCGACCGACCGCGCCGACGATCTGGCCCTGCTCGCGGAACTCGAAGCCGACCTCCACATCGTCGTCGACGACACCGACTACCTCGTCTTTCCCGTCGACAGCGTGACCAGCCCGCCGCTGGTCATGTTCGCCGATCTGCCCGATTGCCCGGAACCGGAACGGATTTCGACCAGGGTTCGCCTGCCGATGGGGGCGGTCGGCATGCTTGCCGGGATCGCCGGGACAGGTGCGCTCGTCTACGGCATGGCCAGCGGCGTCCTGCCGGTGCCGCCGCCGGTCGTCGAAGCGGCAGGGCTCCTCGTCGGCGGGCTGGAGAGCGGGGTCGAGGTCGGTGACGATGTCGTCGCCGGCGCCGGGCGCGGCCTGGTCTGGTTCACGACCGGCAGCACCGGCCCGGTCGACGACCTGATGAGCAGCGGGGAAGGCCGCGCGGAGATGGCGGAGATCGCCGGAACCATCGCGCAGGTCAAGGCCGTCTGGGCACGGCCCGGGGCGTTCAGCGGCGGCGATATGGCGCCGGGGCTCTTCGCCGCCGGCGTCCTGCCGTCGACCGTCGTTCGCGACGGCACCGTTGTCCGCAATCGCTGGGGCGGCCGGGTGAACGTCGTCGGAGCCGACGGCGCCACGTTCGCGCTGGTCTATTCCGGTGTGCCGAAGGGCGCTTGCGACGCGATGGTCGGCGCGTCCGGTCCACGCCTGTTCGCCGCGGTGAACGGACACCGCGCGCTTCCCCTCGACCCGGCGGAGGTTGCCGCGATCTGTTCCGACCCCCTGGAGAACCGCGTGACCTGGCAGGTGAACTGACGGCCCGACAAGTGTAACGAATTCTTAGGTTTTTTGTGGGGAGCGGGCGGCCGGCCCCTGGCCCGCCCAAGGCCGCCCCCCTACATGTTGTGCAGACCTTCCGATTGAGTTCTGCGCGATGTCCGCCTGCCC
Organism: uncultured Rhodospirillaceae bacterium; assembly: GCA_964397055.1. Classification (GTDB taxonomy): domain Bacteria; phylum Pseudomonadota; class Alphaproteobacteria; order CAYNIS01; family CAYNIS01; genus CAYNIS01. The sequence goes on from CAYNIS010000153.1 coordinate 5,280, forward strand.
CCTGACCGACGAAGATGTCGCCTCCGACCCGCTGCCCCGGCACGCGGTCGTCGGTGACGTCCTGATCGAAGGGCTGGTCGAGCGGGACAACCGCGGCGCGGTCTATCGCGGGTGGGACTATGCATCGGCCGAGCCCGTCATCCTGGTGGAGCGGCTGCCGAGGTCACGCGAGCCGTTCGTCATGCGCCATGCCGAGGCGCGGCGGGTCCGCCTGGCGCCGCAGGTCGAGCCGGGCGGGACTGGTTCCCGGCCCTCGTATCCGACTGCCCGCCGCCACTTCGCCGCCCACGGCACGAACTACCTGGTCCTGCCGGCGGACGCCCCGCGGCGGGCGCCCTCGGCGATCCTCGCCGCCCATCTCGACGGTCGGCCGGCCGGTTTCCGCTCGCGCCGCCTGGCGACGCTCCTGTCGGCGACCCTGACGCTGTTCGGGGTCATGATCGTCGCCTTTGCCAGCGAGGCGGCGATCACATCGTTCCGGGTGATCGGGGCGGTAAGCGACCTTGAGGCGACCCGGCGGGAGGTGCGCCATTTGTGGTTCGGCATGAACCGCTACCCGGACGGCATCGACCTGACACCCTGGCTGAAGGCCGCGGACGCCGTGCCGCCCGGCTTCGGGCTCGATCGCGGCCGCCTCGTCCATCGCTGGGGCGGCGATGTCGAGATCACCGGCCAGGGGGTCTGGTTCGAGATTTCGTATGATAATCTGTCACGGGAGGTATGCGCGGACCTGGTAACTGCAACACCGACGCACCGCTTCATGCACGTTCGCGGTGTTGACAGCGCCTCGGGTGCCACCCCGCCGGTCGCCGACCCCTGGGCCATCTGTGCGATGCCGAACGGCAACACCGTAACCTGGGCGGCACGTTGAGCGATCATGTCTTCCGGTGGGATCGCGGTTGACCGGATGCCATCGGCCCCGCATCTATGGGCGTCACGCCATTGATGGCCACCGGGCGATGCCGCTCCGCCCATCGTCCAAGCTGATTGATCCGGTCAGGGGGCCATGAGCAAACGTCGCCGTTCATCGCTGTCGCCGATCCTCGACCAGATTATCCATGGCGGTGCCTGTGCCGCCCTGAACGCAATCGAGATCAAGCGCCAGGACGAGAAGGGCAAGGGCCTTTTCCGGAACCCTGCGCTCAACCGCACCGTCATCTTCAAGTACCCTGATTTTTCCGAGGATATCGGCGCCAGTTGGCAGTCCGCCCTGGGCAACCAGGGGTTTTCCGATGACGGATCGGTGATGCTGGATGCCGGCTTGATGACCAAGCCGCCCATCGGTACGGGCCTGTTCATTCCCGATAACACCGAAGAGATCGACGTCGGCGGCTACGTCGTTTTCTTGGGTCAGCGCAATTTCGAGAAACTCGTGCGCGACTATCTCGGGCTCGACGTGCGCGACAGCAGTGCGGACCTCAGCTTCGACCTCAAGGTGCTGGAGGTCCTGAAGGCCGTCCCGTCGCTCGACCCGTTCCTCCTGCGCAACCAGTTCGAGGCGGACGGCCCCGACGTCGACCGCGACCTGATCTACGTGCCCGAATCGGAAGACAACGAGATCCGGCGGCTGATCTCCGCCCGGATCGAACCGATCGTGCGCAAGGCCATCGGCGACGACAAGAGCAAGAAGAAGTCGAAGGCCCAGCAGGAGAACCTGCGCCGCTTCCTCGACGCGATCTGGCATCCCGAACTGGAGGAGGCGCAGCTCTTCGTCCAGGCCTTCGGCATCACCGCCGACCAGGCCCACGACGTCTTCAGTGCCTGGAAGGGGGTTACCTTCTACCAGTACAAGTTCATCGATCTTCGGCCCCGGGTGGTGCAGTTGCTGGGGTGGCTGAAGTCCAATGACTCGACCCCCTTCGACATCATGCTCAACCGGCACATGGAAGCGCAGATGAACGCGCTGCGCGGCAGCGTGATGCAGCGGCTCGAAGCGAACCTGAACAACGTCCAGAAGATCCTCGACACCTATCAGGAGGTGTTCGAGGATCTGGTGGCGCGCGACGATCCCTCTCGTTTCCGCAAGTTCCTGTCGGGCGTGCGCGAGCAGTACTGGGTCCTGGGCTTTTGCAGTTCCTCCCTCGACAACACCCTTCTGTTCTATGATCGCGCGATGCAGTCGACCCGCAGTGGCAAGGTGTCGATGGAGACCATGACCGATTTCCTGACCCGCGCCGAACTGGCGCTGCAGCAGCGTGCGGGGATCAAGGACGCCCCCTGAGCCGGCGCTGGCCGGCCCGGGTGCCACGCAGGCGGCGCCAGCCCGCCCGGGCCCCGCAGACACGGCTGCCGCCGAGGGGGCGGCCGATACCCCGGCGCTCGCGCCCGGGACCCTCATCGGCGGGGTCATCATCGACCGCACGGTCGGCCGGGATCGTGCCGGCATCACCTACATGGCCTGGGATTTGAGGCGGGCACGCCCGGCGCGGATGGTGCAGTTCGCCCCCGACTGGCTCGACAAGCGCGGGCGCAGCGTCCCGGCGGCCGGCCGCGAGCCATGTCCACACCGGAGCAGTATGCCAATCTCG
>CAYNIS010000154.1:0-7787 GCA_964397055.1 uncultured Rhodospirillaceae bacterium
GAGCGGTCAAAACCGCCTTAAAACTCCGGAACAGACGCTTTCTTCAAAGTGTCCATTCGGATGAGAGTTCAGATATGCAACGTGCAAAATAACACTTGCCATCGGCCAAGACACACCGATCAAACTCAGCAAACTATAAATTCTTAGTCTCTCAGATTTGGCACGAAATGCAAACTGGCTTGCCTCTTTCGCATTCTCTTCACTATTCTGACATACTAGCAATTTTGTTGCATTACCACGCCATTTCCATTCAGCCGCCAAACTTAGGTCTTCGACAGTAAGATAGCCACGTGAGCGCGCCTCTGCCAACGCCGTACGGACGTGCTCTTCGTCCTTGGGATAACTGTAGCGACTTTCCAGTCCGAGAATTTCTTCGCGGCTGTCAAATGGCATTGTAGGCTTGGACTTCTCCGCCATGAAATCACATCCTGGTGCTGGCGATTGGCGATGGAAAGCGAAGTGTGGTTGTAGGGCACAATGGGCTGCCGCTTCACCCGACACCGAATTGGTCGGCCAGGGCCAGAAGGCTGCGCGCCTGTTTCAGATGCGGCATGTCGAGCATCTTGCCGTCGAGGCCGACGGTGCCGAGGCCGGGGTTGTCGGCGAACACCTGGACGACCCGGCGGGCATGGGCGATCGCCTCGGCCGTGGGCGTGAAGGCCTGGTTGATCACGTCCGACTGGGCGGGATGGATCGCCGGCTTGCCGATGAAGCCAGAACCGAGGTCATAGGCGCATTCGCGCGCGAGCCCGTCGAGGTCGCGGTAGTCCGGATAGACCGAGCCGAGCGGCTGGACGTCGATCGCACGCGCGGCAGCCAGGCAGAGCGCCCGCGCCAGCCGGAACGGATCGTCGTACTCGCCGGTCGACGGGTGGCGGTTGGTCGAGGCCCCCAGGGCCGCCGACAGATCCTCCGCCCCCCACGTCATCGCCACCAGCCGGTCGGACACGCCGCCGAGATAGCTCTGGAAGTTGAGGAGCGACGCCGCCGTCTCCGTCGCGACCGAAAGGATCGCGGTCGAGCCTGCCTCTATCCCCTCCCGCACCTCCAGGGCGGCGATGAAGTCGGCGCAGCGGTTGACCTCCGCCGCCCCATCGACCTTGGGCAGGCAGATGCCGTCGGGCCGGGCGCCCAGGACGGCGGCGAGATCGCCGAGGTGGAAGGCATGGTCGAGCGGATTGACCCGGACGTAGAGCTTGTGCCGCACCTTCCCCACATGCGCGGCCAGGTACTCCGCGACCATGGCGCGGGCGATGTCCTGGCGGTCGTCGGCGACCGCGTCCTCCAGGTCCAGGATCAGCGCGTCGGCCGGGTTGTCCAGCGCCTTCGCCAGCTTGCGTTCGCTGTCGCCCGGCACGAACAGCCAGGACCGCAGTATCTGCCTCACCTTACTCTCCCCCTCACACACCGATGGTGTAGCCGCCGTTGACCGACAGGTGCTGGCCGGTGATGTAGCTTGCCGCCTCCGACAATAGGAAGCCGACCGGCTGGGTCACCTCCTCCGGCGTGGAGAACCGGTTCATCGGGATCTGTGCGAGGTAGCGGTCGCGGAACTTTTCCTGGCGGATGGTCTCCGTCATCTCCGTCTCGACCACGCCGAAGCAGATAGTGTTGACCCGAATCCCCTTGGCGGCCCATTCGCGCGCCGCACTCATGGTCAGGCCCATGACCCCGGTCTTGGCGGCACCGTAGTTGATCTGGCCGACGGTGCCGCGCCGCCCAGCGTCGGAGGAGATGTTGACGATGGAGGCGGGCGAGGTGTCGCCGGCATCGATGCGGGCGACCATGTGCCGACCGACCGCCTGCAGGCAGTAGAAGACACCAGAGAGGTTGACGTCGATCACCTGCCGCCAGACGTCCGGCGTCATCTTGAGCGCCATCGCCGCGCGCACGATGCCGGCGTTGTTGACCAGACCGTGGATGGCGCCGTTCTTTTCCACCGCCTTGTCGACGATGTCGGCGACCATGTCCGGATCGCTGACCGAGCCGACATAGAACTCGGCGTGATCGCTCCCGAGTTCCTCCGCCAGGGTTCTTATCTTGTCGGCCTGAACGTCCATCAGGAGTGCCTTGCCGCCGAGCGTCGCGACGAGACGCGCCGTCGCCTCCCCGATGCCCTGGGCGGCCCCGGTGATCAGGATGTTGCGGCCGGTAAGGTCCAAGGGATTGGTGGTTTGGGGATTGGTCATCGTGACGGGTTCCTCATTGGCGGGGCTTCAGGCTTCGGGCGGGCGCTTGCGCATGAGGGCGGTGCGCCGGCAGGTCGCGACCAGGTCGCCCTTCTGGTTGAAGCCGCGGTGGTAGAAGATGACGATCCCGTCGTTCGGGCGCGACTTGCTCTCCCGCTTGCTTTCGATGGTGCTTTCGACGCGCAGCGTGTCGCCGTGGAACATCGGCCGCGGGAAGTTGATGTCCTCCATCGCGAGGTTGCCGACGGTGGTGCCGAGGGTGGTATCGGTCACCGTGATGCCGATCATCAGCGCCAGCGTGAACATGCTGTTGACGATCGGCTGGCCGTATTCGGTCCGGGACGCGAAGTCGAAGTCGATGTGCAGGGGCTGCGGGTTCAGCGTCATGTTGGAGAACAGCATGTTGTCCGCCTCCGTCACCGTGCGGCGCAGTTCATGCTGGAAGACCTGCCCCTCCTCGAACTCCTCGAACCACAAGCCCGCCATCGCTTCCTCCCGTTGTTCTGGATTGCGGGCAGAGGCTAGCGCCGTATGACGCGGAGGCAAACGCGGACGTTTTCTCCAGGCGCGCAACCGCGCTAGCTTGGCGGCAAGACCGGCCGAAGGGGAGGATGCACGCGATGCAGGGCCATATGAGCGATCACCTGACGACGATCCGCGACGGTGTTGCCGCGGTGTGCGAAAAGTTCGGCGACGACTACTGGCTCGCGCGCGACAGCGACGGCGTCTTTCCCCATGAGTTCCATGCGGCGTTGGCGGAGGGCGGCTGGCTCGGCATCACCATGCCGGAGGAGTTCGGCGGATCCGCCCTCGGGGTTGCCGAAGCGGCGGTGATGATGAACGAGATCGCGCGCCAAGGCGCGATGACCGGCGCCTCCGCTGTCCACATCAACATGTTCGGGCCCCACCCGATCCTGGTCTTCGGCACGGAGGACCAGAAGCGCCGGTTCCTGCCGCGCCTCGTCCAGGGCCTGGACAAGGTCTCCTTCGGCGTGACCGAACCGAACGCCGGGCTCGACACCACCAACATCAAGACTTTCGCGGAGAAGGTCGACGGCGGCTATCTGGTCAAGGGCCAGAAGATCTGGAACACGACCGCCCAGGTCGCCGACCGCATCCTGCTGCTCGCCCGCACGGCCAAACGGGAGGACGTGAAGAAATCGACCGATGGCCTCTCGATCTTCTACACTGCCTTCGACCGGGAGAAGATCGAGGTCAAGCTGATCGACAAGATGGGCCGTAAGGCGGTGGATTCGAACACGCTGTTCATCGACGGCCTGTTCATCCCCGACGAGGACCTGATCGGGGAGGAGGGCCGCGGCTTCCACTACATCCTCCATTCGATCAACCCGGAACGGGTGCTGATCGGGGCGGAGGCGATCGGCATCGGCCAGGATGCACTGCGCCGGGCGTCGGCTTATGCGCGCGAACGGGAAGTGTTCGGCCGGCCGATCGGCATGAACCAGGCGATCCAGCACCCGCTCGCGGAGAACTGGATGCATCTGGAGGCGGCCTGGCTGATGACCATGAAGGCCGCCGAACTCTACGACAGCGGCGCGCAATGCGGGGCGGAGGCGAATGCGTCCAAGTTCCTCGGCGCCCGGGCGGGCTATGATGCGGCCCTGCAGGCGATCATGACCCATGGCGGCATGGGCTATGCCAAGGAATACCATGTCGAGCGACTATTGCGGGAAGTCATGCTGACCCGGCTTGCCCCGGTTTCCGAGCAGTTGATCCAGTGCTTCATCGCCGAGCGCGTGCTGGACCTGCCCCGTTCCTATTGAGTTAGCCTAGGTTCACAATAAGAACCCAGGGTTAGACTGCGCAGCTGCAGCATTGACAGCCAATCACTGGTTGCAGTGCAGCGGGGAAAGCGCTTGACAGGTGACGAGGCTAACGCGGACGATCTCCCGCATGAGCGTCGTCAATCGCCCGAACCAGAACGCCGCCGCCGGTCGACCCCGAGCGGTGAACGGCTACGGGCGGCCCGGCGCAAAACGACCCACGGCGAAAGAGCCGGGGCGACAACAACCAAAAATCATCTCCGGGGAGGAACACGACATGGCATATGCGATCGGGCGCCGCACCGCCCTAGCATCGGCATTCGCGGGCGCCGTCCTGCTGGCCACGGCACCGGCGGCCCATGCCGACTTCGACTGGCCGAGCCCGCTGGTGATCGGCACGCCGGGTACCGCCGGCGGCAGTTTCGCGTCCACCAACGGCTGGGCGCCGATCCTCCAGGAAGACATCGGTGTCACCGTCCGCGTCGTGCCGGAAGACAGCGAGCCGCTGCGCTTCCGCCGCCTGACCGACCGCGGGGAGATCGCGATCACCTCCGTCTCGGTCGCCGAGATGCGCTTCCAGACCGAGGGCATTTCCGGCTACGCGATCACCGAACCGAAGGCCCAGCGCATCATCTGGCACCACAACGACACGCCCTGGTCGTTCGTGATGGCCGGCAGCGGCGACAAGGCGACCGCGGCGGACCTGGGCGAAGGCACCACCGTTTCCCTCGCCACCATTTCCCCGGCGATGATCCTGACGGTCGAAGAGGCGCTGCCCGCCTTCCTCGGCATGTCCAAGGAAGAGGCCCAGGACAAGTGGACCTATGTCCCCGCCGGCAGCTATGCCGAAAGCTGCCGGGCGGTGGTCGAGGGCCGCGCCGACATCGCCTTCTGTTCCCCGATCAGTTCCGTCCTCTCGGAAATGGAGGGCGCGCCGGGCAGCATCCGCTGGCTGAACATGGATCACGACAACACCGACGGCTGGTCCGGCTGGCTGTCGATCCGGCCGATGCACGTGCCGGCGGAAATCTCGCTCGGTGTCTCGACCGCGCGCGGCGTACAGGGCCTGACCTCCAACTTCGTCTACGCGACCATGGCCGACAAGGACGTCGACTTCGTCTACAACTTGGTCAAGTGGCTGCACGAGAACCACGACGAGTACAAGGACACCCACCCGCTGGCGGCCCGGATGTCGATCGACCTCTTGCGCGGCTATCTCGACCGCACGCCGATGCCGGTGCACGAGGGAACGGTCAAGTACCTCCGCGAGATCGGCAAGTGGAGCGATGCCGACGACGAATGGAACAACGCTGCCATCGCCAAGATGGATGCGTGGATGGACGCGCGCCGGGCGGCCCTTGCGGAAGCGCGGCAGGCCGGGGTCACCATCGACCATCGGAACGAGGACTTCCTGGCGATCATGCGCAAGCACACCGACGGGCTCGAGATCTTCAAGACACGCCTTTGATCTGGGGCGTGGGCCGGGCCAACAGCCCGGTCCGCACACCCTCTCCACCCCCTTACCTCCGGCCGTTCCGGCATCCGGGGCATGACCGGGGGCCCCCGCGGCCTCCACAGCCCCTCGCGCAACCCGATGCCCGGTTGCGCATCCGGGCGTGCGGCATCAAGGCAGACAGGCCATGGCCAACACCGAAACCCTGGGTCCAGGGGACGCTTCCGGCCCCGACCTCCACGCCCATGACGGGCTTCTCCACGCCGAGGGCGGATCAGAAGCCGTGCCGGAGTCGGAAGTCACCCGACTGGGCGACCTCTTCTCCTGGCAGAGCCTGGTATTCACCGGGCTCTCGGTGGCCGGCCTTCTGCTCGCCATCGCCTACACCTTCGGGTTCACCTGGGACGGCCAGCGCATCCTGGAAGGCACGTACTACTGGACCTTCATCGGCCTGTTTTCCGCCGCCGCCTTCATCGCCCTGCCCGCCTATCCGGGCCAGCGGAACGTCCCGATCTACGATCTGGTGGCGGGCGTGGTGATCATCGCGATCAGCTTCTACTTCTCGACCAAGGCCTGGGACATGGTCCTGATCGGCTGGAACAACGTGCCGCTCGGCATCGTCGTCTGGCTGATGATGATGGAACTCGCCCGGCGCTCCGGCGGCATCCCGTTCCTCGCCGTCGTCGTGCTGCTCGGCACCTATCCGCTGGCCGCCGACCAGTTCCCCGGCCTGCTGGAGGGCATTCCCTACACCTTCGACCGGATGATCGAATCCCACATCTTCCGCCATGAAGGCATGATGGGGATCACCACCAAGATCGTGGCGGAGATCATCCTGGGCTTCCTGGTGTTCGCCGGCATCCTGATCGCGACCGGGGCCGGGACCTTCTTCATCGACCTCGCCAACGCCACCTTCGGCGGGTTCCGGGGCGGCCCGGCGAAGGTCGCGATCGTCGCCAGCGGCTTCTTCGGCAGCCTGTCGGGCTCGATCTTCTCCAACATCGCCGGCACCGGGTCGATCACCATCCCGACGATGAAGCGGATCGGCTATCCGCCGCACTATGCCGGCGCGATCGAGGCCTGTGCGTCGACCGGTGGGGTCCTGATGCCGCCGGTGATGGGGGCGATCGCCTTCGTCATGGCGATCACCATCGGCGTCGACTATTCGGTCGTCCTGGTCGCGGCGATCCTGCCGTCGCTGCTGTTCTATTTCGGTCTCTTGCTCCAGGTCGACGCCTATGCCGCACGCACCGGCCTCAAGGGCATGCCGTGGGGCGAACTGCCGGCGGTGACCCCGGTGCTCGCGCGCGGTTGGCCGTTCCTCCTCGTGCTCGTGTTCCTGACCTGGGGCCTTCTCTACATGCGCTGGGAGCGCTATGCGCCCTGGTACGCCTGCCTCCTGATGATCGGCCTATCGTTCTTCCGGCGCGAAACCGCGATGACGCCGATCAAGCTCCTGGAAACCACGCGCCAGATCGGTGTCCTGATCGCCCAGACCACGGCGATCATCCTGCCCATCGCCTTCGTCGTCTCCGGCCTCACCATCACCGGGGTCACCGGCTCGGTCACGTCCGGGCTGATCCTGCTCGGCGGCGGCAACCTCTACATGATCCTGATGTTCGGCGTGATCGCCTGCTTCATCATGGGCATGGCCGGGCTCGCCATCGTCGCCTACATCTTCCTCGCGGTGACGCTGGCCCCGGCGATCATCGAGATCGGCGGGCTCAACAAGATCGCCGTCCACATGTTCATCATCTACTACGCGATGCTGTCGGCGATCACGCCGCCGGTGGGCGCGGCGGCGTTCCTGGCGGCGACCATCGCCGGGGCGAACCCGATGCGCACCTCCTTCACGGCCATGCGCCTGGGCGTCACCATCTACTTCATCCCGCTGTTCTTCCTGTTCCAGCCGGCACTCCTGTTCCAGGAAGACCTGTTTCCGCTGATCTACGTCCTGCCGTCGGTGGTGGTCGGCATCGTGCTGTTGTCCGGCGGGCTCGAGGGCTATCTGATCGGGGCCGGCCATGTCCGCCCGATCCTGCGGCCGCTGCTCGCGCTGTCAGGCTTCGTGTTCAGCTTCCCGTCGCCTGTGATGACGGCCATCGGCGGGCTCGCCTCGGCGATCGTCGCGGGGCTCATCTGGTTCGACAACCGTCGCCCGACCATGGAAGAGCGGGCCGCGGAGTGAACCGACGGCGATTGCGGGAGGGCGGCCGCTTGGCTAACCTCCCGCCATGCCCTCGATCGACCATCTGATCCCGTTCGAAAGAATCTTCGGCATGCCGCTGGCCCTGCAGGCCCCCATCCTGGCCGCCATCGTCGTGATCGGGATCATCGTCCTCAGCAAAGGCGCCGATTGGC
>CAYNIS010000155.1:0-1087 GCA_964397055.1 uncultured Rhodospirillaceae bacterium
GTCCGGTGTCGAGGTCGCTGGACGGTGCCGCCTGCAGGGCACGGCGGGCGGCCTCGTCCTCCGGCACGCTCGGCGCCGGGGCCGGTGTCCCGACGGGGGCACGGGTTGCCGGCGCGGTCGGCAACTGGGCGGTGGCAGCCTGGGCGACCTCCACACGGGCCGGCTCGATCGGCGGGGCCCGGAATACCCGGCTCGGGCCCCGGGCGATCGGCAGCGGTGTGGCCGGCGCCGGGGTAATCGCCGCATCGGGGGTCACCAGCGCGCTGTTCGGCGTCAGTCCCGGAGCTGCGGGCGGGGCAGGAGCCGTGGACGGGGCAGGAGCCGTGGACGGGGCAGGAGCCGTGGACGGGGCAGGAGCCGCGGGCGGGGCAACGGTCGCCACCGGTGCGCGGGTGGCGGGCGCCGGCTGTGGCGCGGGGATCGGCTGCGGGGCCGCGAGGGGCTGGCCGAGTGCCAGGGGTGCGCCCCCCTGGAACCGGCGTCCGAGAAAGCCCGTCCCCGTCGGAAAGCCCGCCCCCAGCGGAGCCAGGGAGGGCGGCAGGTAGGTCGGCCCGAGCGGGGAAGGGCCAAGCTGGTCGAGGACCGAGGTGTCGACGGAAACCGACGGTCCGCGCACCGGCTGGTTCAGGAGCACCTGGGCGGAGGCGGAGCCAACCGCCAGCACGACGCCCGCGATCAAGGCCGTCAGGCCGGTGAGAATGCTCATCTTTCCGCGATCTTCGATCATGATCCCGCGCGTCCGTCTCGCCGCCGCCGTTCAGGCCGTGCCAGCGGTCAATAGCTTGTCCAAGGGCGCCAGGAGCTGTCCGTTGGCAGCGACGATGCTGCCATTCATGACAGGCTCCATGCCATTGCGCGACCGCCCCCCGATCTCCGCCACGAAGCCGCCGGCCTCCGCCACGATCAGGGTTCCCGCTGCCACATCCCAGGGCTTCAGCCCGGTTTCCCAGAAGCCATCGTAGCGACCGGCCGCCACATAGGCGAGGTCGAGAGAGGCGGCACCATAGCGGCGAATGCCCGAGGACGCCTTCATCACCCGGTCGAGCTGCCCGATGAAGACGGGATCCTCCGCCCGCTCGGCCCAGGG
>CAYNIS010000155.1:1097-7776 GCA_964397055.1 uncultured Rhodospirillaceae bacterium
GTCGCCACCAGCGCGTCCGCCATGCGCGTGCGCCCGGAAACGCGCAGGCGCCGGCTGTTCATGAAGGCCCCGGCCCCCTTTTCCGCCCAGAACAGCTCGTCCTTGACCGGGTCGTGGACGACGCCGGCGGCGATCTGGCCATCAACCTCGAGCGCGATCGAAATCGCCCAGTGCGGCAGGCCGTGCAGGAAGTTGAGGGTGCCGTCGAGGGGATCGACGATCCAGCGCGTGCCGGCGATCTTGCCGGGCCGCTCCCCGCTCTCCTCCATAAGGAAGCCGAAATCGGGGCGCGCGCGCTCCAGCTCCTCCCGGATCGTCTTCTCCGCCTTCAGATCGGCGTTGGAGACGAAATCGCCCGGCCCCTTGCGCGAGACCTGGAGCTGTTCGACCTCTCCGAAGTCCCGCACAAGGGCACGAGCGGCCTTGTCGGCGGCACGGGCCATGACATTGATCAGCGCGGAACGGGTGGCCATGGGTCGGGCAGCTCGGCGTCGGGTCGATCAGGAAGGGAGCAATGAAAAAGGGGCCGTGAAAAAGGGGCCACGAGAAATCGGAACGCTGCGCGCCCGGTCAGTCCTTGGCGCGCTCGACGTAGGAGCCGTCGGCGGTCTTGACCACGATCCGGGTACCCGACTGGATGTGCGGCGGCACCATCACGCGCACGCCGTTCTCCAGGATCGCCGGCTTGTAGGAGGAGGAGGCGGTCTGGCCCTTCACCACCGGATCGGCCTCCGCGATGGTCAGCGTGACGCTGTCCGGCAGGGTCACCGAAATCGCCTGCCCCTCGTAGAGCTCCACTTGGCAGACCATGCCTTCCTGCAGGAACTGGGCGGGGTCGCCGATGATGTCGCGGCCGATCTCGATCTGGTCGAAGGTTTCGTTGTTCATGAAGGTGAAGGCATCGCCCTCGCCGAAGAGGAACTGGAAGTCGGTTTCCTCGATATAGACGCGCTCGACGGTTTCCTGGGTGCGGAAGCGTTCGTCGGACTTGGTGCCGGAGCGCAGGTCACGCATGGAGATCTGAACGACGGCCGCGCCCTTGCCGGGCTGCAGAATATCCGCCTGAAGGATGACCCAGAGCTTGTCATTGTGCTCGATCACGTTGCCCTTGCGCAGGGTGATCGCGTTGACCTTCATGGCTGTCGCTACCGTCTAGTGTGCCGAAGGGGCAGATGGGCCGGGATCGGCGGATGGGTGTGTCGGGTGATATGGGCGGTCGCCGCCGAATCGCGCGGAAACTAGCAGCGTGCCCATAAGCTGGCAACGCATGGCACAGGACCCGGGCGCAGGTTCGGGGCGCAAAAGGGGGCAGCAGCATGAGCGGATCGAGCGCCTGGTGGCGGCCGGACCGGTTCGCCCGCAAGCGCGCCGGCCTGGAAGCACGGGCGCGGGCGATCGCGGCGGTGCGCGCCTTCTTCGCCGCGGCCGGGCTGGTCGAGGTCGACACGCCGGCCCTGCAGATCAGCCCGGGGCTGGAGCCGCACCTGATGGCGTTCGCGACCGACATCGACGATCCGCTGTCGGGCGCCAGCCACCGGCTTTTCCTGCACACCAGCCCCGAATTCGCGATGAAGAAGCTCCTGGTCGCGGGCATGCCGGCGATCTACCAGCTCTCCCACGTGTTCCGGAACGGCGAGCGCGGGCCCCTTCACCACCCCGAATTCACCATGCTGGAGTGGTACCGAGCGGGCGGCACCACGGCTGATCTGATGGCCGACTGCGAGGGCCTGCTGCGCGCGGTGGCCCAGGCCGTGGCGCCGGGAGAGCGGCGCGGCTTCGCCTGGCGCGATCGACGCGCGGATCCCTTCGCCGACTGGGAACGGCTGACGGTGGCCAACGCCTTCGCCCGGGAAACCGGCATCGACATCCTGGCAACCGCGCGCGACCCCCACGCCCCGGACATTGCCGACCTGGCACCGGAGGCGATGCGCATCGGCGTGCGCGTCGCCGAGGGGGATCGTTGGGACGATCTCTTCTTCCGCATCTTCCTGGAACGGATCGAGCCGACCCTGGGCATCGGCCGCCCGACCCTGCTCACCGGCTATCCGATCTCGATGGCGGCCCTGTCGCGACCGGACCCCGACGACCCGCGCCTGGCCGATCGCTTCGAGCTCTACGTCGCCGGCCTCGAACTCGCCAATGCATTCGGGGAGCTGACCGATGCGGTGGAACAGCGTCGCCGGTTCGAAGCCGACATGGAGTTGAAGCAGGCGCTCTACGGCACCCGCTACCCGATCGACGAGGGGTTCCTCGCAGCCCTGGAGCACGGGCTGCCGGCGTCAGCCGGGATAGCGCTCGGCATCGACCGGCTGGTGATGCTGGCCGTGGGCGCGGACCACATCGAGAACATCCTGTGGGCGCCGGTCGAGGTTCGGAGCACCTGACCTTCAGCGGCCGAGGCCGAACGGCAGGCGCCCTTCGGCCCAATGCCAAAGCGGCACCGCCCCGCCCAGTGCCGGCGCCGGCCGCGGTCTTGCCAGCCAGCGGCGATGGCCAACCACGACCAGCACCCCACCCAGAAACCAGACCGTGTGGGCAATCGCCATCTGCAGCTTGAAGATGGTTTCCTGGGCGTTGTAAGGCACCCACACGGACGCGCTGTCGATCAGCAGGCGGGCCGACCCCTGGCCCGGATCGCGACGGTAGTGGACCGCGTAGGGCCCGCCTGAGAGAATATCGCCGGTCGAGAAACCGAAGCTGTCGGGCGTGCCGCTGGCCGCCGCCCATGTCCGCGAGCGGCCATAGAGGTTAAGGAACGGGCCGGACGGGACGAAGCGGTCGACCACCTCGGCTTCGAGTTCGGTGCCATCGGGAAGGTCGATGCAGACCAGGAAGAAGGCGCGACAAGCTTCCCGATAGGCGGGCTCGCCGAAGCCGGCGATGGTGTTGAGCCGCTGTTCGGTCTGCTTGAACGCCGACGTCATGGCGCCGTGGATGAACAGGACGTGGAAGAGGATCGTCGTGATCAGCATCGCCCCGGTGACGATCGCCCAGACCAGTCGATCCCGGCTGCGGGCGGAGGAGGGGACCAGGCGCAGGATCAGCGCCAGCCACGCGGCGACCAGGCCGAGATAGAGGAAGGTGTCGGTGTTGGCGGCGGCCAGGCGCGGGAACAGCGGCTCCACGACCCGGGCGACGAGTGCGTTCGGGATCAGCTGCAGCCCCATTACGACATATCCGGCAACCATCGCGGTCACCGCCATGCCGGCGGTCAGCCGGGTGCGGCGCAAGAGCCAGAGGCACAGGATGAGGGCGGCAAGAAGCTGGGCGATGGCATGCTGCCAGAAGGGCGCGACCAGGTCGGAAACCGCCGCCCGATCAAGGAACAGGCGGAACAGGGCATCGTCGATGGCTTGTCCGTCGAACATGGCTCCTCCTCCGGCACGCATGAGGGTGCTGTCATGACGCTTGCCGAGACGGCCGCGGCGGCCGCCCAGGCATCGGGCGGCGAACCGTCCCGCCCCACCGGGCGCCCCGCGCGGGGCTGGCCGGCGGACTGGCGATCAGCCCTGCCCGTCGTGATCGCGGCAGTGCTCTTCATGATCGAACTCGGCCAGGCGATCCAGGGCCTGATGATCGCGGCGACCGTGCCCGATCAGTACACCGCTTCCAATCGCCTGATCGGGATCGCCCAGTGGTTCCTGCACATCCCGCTGTTCCTGATCCCGGCCCTGTTATGGCGTGGCCGCGTCGTCCTTCTCGACGCGCTGATCGCCGCGGTGGTCGCCGCCTGGGCCAACGCGGTCGGGCTGTTCGACATCTGGCTGGACCGCTTCCTTCACGAGAACGGCTTTTATCCCTGGTTCCTGCTGCCGGAAGCGCCGAAGCGGATCATCCCCCAATATGCCAAGCTGATGCTCTATGCCGGCCTCGCCGCGGCCCTGCTCGGCACCACCGCGTGGCGTGCCCTCGGCCGCCGGCTCTGGCTCGATCATGCGTTGGTGACGATGATCACGGCGGTCGTCCTGGCAACCACGCTGCTCTACCACCGGACCGTTCCGGACACGTTGCTGATGGACGTCCGGGCGGAGCGCCTGCGCGTGCTGGAAGCCGTCTCACGGCTGCCGCCGCCGGCGCGGGACGAGGCCTGCCTCGACCTCGACCTGCAGTGCCTGGACCTGGCGCTCGACCGGCCGGTCTCCGGGGTCACGCCGGCGCTCATCGTCGAAACGCTGGAAAGCGTGCGCCGGCACGCGCGCGCCCACGACGCGCTGGTCAGTCACGGCTGGACCTCCACCGCCTCGCTCGTCGACCCGTCCTTGCGCGGGTTCCAGGTGCAGTTCCTGGAACGGCCGGACGGCACCGCGTCGGTGGTGATCGACCGCCTGGGTTACCGCCACGCCGTCGACCGGCACCAGGCGGTGTTCGCGGTGCTCACGATCTCCGCGCACGCGACCTGGATCATCGGCGGGGTGGGGCTGATCCTGTTCCATCGCTGGCGCTTCGCCGCCCGCGCGGCGCGGCGCAGGTCCGGCACCTGACGTTCAGGCCTCGCCCTCCGGCGGCAGGGGTCCTTCGGCAAGCGCCTGCCTGAAGGCCGCGTCGAACGCCCGGACAGCGGCGGCCGGCCCCTCCGGATGGGCCCAGATGGCACTGATCGAGCAGATGAAGTCGGCCCCGGCGCGCACCAGCGGCCGGCAATTCCCCTGCGTGATGCCGCCGATCGCGACCACCGGCACCTCCATGATCTCCGACCACCATTGCAGGAGATCGACGCCCGCCTTGCCTTCCGCGTTGGCCTTGGTCGGCGACGGGAAGAACGCGCCGAACGCGACGTAGTCAGCCCCCTTGTCGGCGCCCTCCATCGCCAGATGCCGGCTGTCATTGGCGCTGATCCCGACAATGGCGTCGGCACCGACCAGGGCGCGGGCCTCCTCGTAGGGGGTATCCTCCTGGCCGACATGGACCCCGTCGCAGCCGTGTTTCGCGGCGATGTCGGGCCGGTCGTTCAGGACGAAGGCGACGTCGCGGGCGCGCGTGACCGGCATCAGGCGGTCGACGGCGCGGCGGATGTCGTCGTCCGGCACATCCTTCAGGCGCAACTGGAAACAGCCGACATCGCCGGCGTCGAGGGCGGCCGCCAACTGCTCGGCGAAGGCGTCGAGGTCGATCGCGGGCGGGCTGATCGCATAGAGGCGGCAGGAGCGCGGGGTCGTGGTCAAGGTCATCTTCGGCAACGTCGCTGGATCGTCAGGGGGCCTGGCGCATTTTCCAGCCAGACTGAACCAGTCTGGCGGTTCGGAAAACGCGCAACTTGTTGAATCTGGTGTCCTTCTCGATTCCGAAGTTCGCAAGCGCGCGGGTCACGCCCTGGCAGCGAACTTCGGAATCAGGACATTAGGGTTGGGCGCGTCGCGTCAGCATATCCCCCAGTTACGGGCCTCTTCGATGCCCGGCTTCGAGGCCGCTTGTCCAGGAGTGCCGCCCTTGTCGATCGCAGAGCTGCCGCCCGCCATCCTGGTGACCGGACGCGAGGATGCCGTCGTCGCGCTCGCCGCCGCCAGGTCCTGCGGCGTTCCGGTCACGCTGGCAACCGCGCCGGCGGCGGCCGCCGTCAGCGGTCCGCAGTGGTTCCGGCGGATAGTCGCCCTGGCGCTGAGCGAAACGGCGTGCGCGCCGCGGCTTGTTGAAATCCTGTTCGACTGTGGCCGCCATGCCGGCCTCGCCGCCAACGCGCTGCGCGCCGGCCTGCCGCTGGTGCGCGTCGACCCCGGCCTGGCCGTGCTTCCGGCACTTGCTGGGCTCGCCGCGGCGACATCGGGCCGGCTCCTCGCCGGGCCGGCGCCCGACCTTCTCGACCTGCGCGATCACGACGATCCGTCGGCCGCCGCGCGTGGCTGGATCGCCGGGGCCGGGCCGTGAGCTTGCGCGGGCGAAGGGGCGAGGGGTACCGTCTGGCCTCCCTCATCGCGGTGGAAGGATCGGTGCCGATGACCCGGCGCTCAACATACCCCGGCGTGGGTGTCCGGCTGCCGGTCGGACCCGCCCGGGCGACGCTTCTGGCGGTGTTCCTGATGCTGCTGCCGATCGCGGCCGTCGCCCAGGGCAAGAACGTCATCCGCGTCGACACCACCGGCGAATGGACCCCGATCCAGGTCAACCGCAATGCCGACGACCCGGCGAACCCGGGCGGCTTCGCCTACTGTGCGACGGAAAACACCTACTCCAACGGCCTGAAGCTCGCCTTCGCCCGCAACCGGGAAGGCAGCACCAACATCGCCATCGGCTTTCCCGACGATCGCCTGCGCGTCGGCTCCGGCTATGAGCTGCGCTTCGACATCGACGGCACCATCGAACGCGTGGTCGAGGGCTTCTCCCCCGATCCCAAGGTCCTCGTCCTGCCGACCGGCCCCGATCAGGAGGTCTATGGATTTCTGCGGTCCGGCGCGCGGCTGAATGTCGAGGGGCCGGAGGACATCATCTCCTTCCAGCTGAAAGGTACCAGCGCCGCCCTCGGCCAGCTTCAGGAATGCGTGGTCGACGGCCGGGCCGATGTCGTGGCGGAGGCGCCGCGGGCGCCGGCCCAGGCGACCCTGCCGGCACCCGGCGCTCCACCCGCCCCGGGGAGCCCACCGGCCGCCGGTGACCTTCCGCCCGGCGCCCAGGTCAACGTGCTGCCGCCGCTCCTGACCCTGCTCCTGACCCGGTCGCAGCTGGGCCGGGTGGAGGTCCTGGAGCT
>CAYNIS010000156.1:0-7752 GCA_964397055.1 uncultured Rhodospirillaceae bacterium
GGAAACTGGCCGGCCGGACGATCCGGGTCCGGCCCGACCCCGTCCTGGCGGGTCGCCCGGGTGATGCTCTCTTCCGGGCCGGGGGGGCGTGCCTGCATGTTCTCCATCCTCGGAACAGTTCCAGATTGTCCGACCGGCCCCTCGTGGCAGGGTGGGCCGCCCGGTCCCGCGATCCGCGGTTCGAACCCAAATAATCCCTTTGGCTGGCGAGGGGTACCCGACGCTTGACCGCTGGGCAGCCTGACGCCGGCGGGCCGGCCGCCGCGGCGCGTTGACAGACCCTCGGCGCCCACTATTGTCGGGCACGCGAAGTGTCTTGAAAATCAAGCCGGTCGCGGGCTTTGCCGCGATCCGATCAAAGGCGGCGTCCGAGGACCTGCGGCAAAGGGTGACGGGGGAGGTTCGAGAGCCATGGATTTCGATCTCAGCGAAGAACAGCGGCAATTCCAGGATGCCGCCCGGGCGTTCGCGGCCGACCAACTGCTTCCCAACGCCGCCGACTGGGACGAGAACCTGACCTATCCCCTGGACACGCTAAAGGCCTCCGCCGAACTCGGCTTCGCGGGCATCTACTGTTCGGAGGAGCATGGCGGTTCCGGCCTGACCCGCCTCGACGCCGCAGTGATCTTCGAGGAGCTCTCCTACGGCTGTGTGTCCACCGCCGCCTTCATCTCCATCCATAACATGGCGGCTTGGATGATCGATCGCTTCGGCGACGACGCCCAGCGCGCCAAGTGGCTGCCGGGGCTGATGACCATGGACCTGGTCGCCAGCTACTGCCTGACCGAGCCCGGTGCCGGATCCGATGCCGCAAGCCTGCGCACGAAGGCGGTGCGCGACGGCGACCACTATGTCCTCAACGGATCCAAGGCGTTCATCTCCGGCGGGTCCACCTCCGACATCTATGTCGTGATGGTGCGCACCGGGGAGGACGGGCCGAAGGGGATTTCGACCCTGGTCGTCGAACAGGGCACGCCGGGCCTGTCCTTCGGCAAGCGCGAGCGCAAGCTCGGCTGGCACTCGCAGCCCACCGCCGCCGTCATCTTCGAGGATTGCTGGGTGCCGGTCGCCAACCGCCTGGGCGAAGAGGGGGATGGCTTCTCGATCGCCATGAAGGGGCTCGACGGTGGGCGCCTCAACATCGCGTCGTGCTCGATCGGCGGCGCGCGGGCGTGCATGGACTTCGCGTCCGAGCACATCAAGACCCGCCAGCAGTTCGGCAAGACCCTGGCGGAGTTCCAGGCCCTGCAGTTCAAGGTCGCCGACATGGCGACGGAGCTGGAGGCCGCCCGCCTGATGGTCCACCGGGGGGCCGCGAAGCTGGATGCCCAGGACCCGAACGCGACACTCTATTGCGCCATGGCGAAGCGCTTCGCGACCGATGCGGGCTTCCAGATCTGCAACGAGGCCCTGCAGCTCCATGGCGGCTACGGCTACCTCCAGGACTATCCGGTGGAGCGCTACATGCGCGATGTCCGGGTCAACCAGATCCTGGAAGGCACCAACGAGATCATGCGCGTGATCATTGCGCGGCGGCTGCTGGCGGCGTAATCGACCGGTCCCGCCCCGCCCCGTTCGACCCCTATCCGTTCGACCCCTATCCGCCGGAACCCCCCGATGACTTCTCCCGCCACAGAAGACATGCTGTTCGAGACGCGTGGCCCCGTCGCCTTCATGACGCTCAACCGGCCGAAGGCGCTGAACGCCCTCAACCTCGACATGATCCGGGCGATGGACCCGAAGCTGAAGGAGTATGCCGCGGACCCGGCGATCAAGGCGGTGGTGCTGCAGGGGGCCGGCGATCGCGCCTTCTGCGCCGGCGGCGACGTGCGACGGCTGGCCGAACTCGGCATTGCCCAGCGGGCGGAAACCGGATCGTCCGATACCGAACTCGGGCGCGCCTTCTTCTTCGAGGAATACGTCCTCAACCGGAACATCTTCCGCTTCCCGAAGCCCTATATCAGCCTGCTCGACGGCATCACCATGGGTGGCGGCAAGGGCCTGTCGGCGCACGGGTCGCACCGGGTGGTGACGGAAAAGACGCTGTTCGCCATGCCGGAGACCGGTATCGGCCTGTTCCCCGATGTCGGCGGCGGCTACTTCCTGCCGCGCTGCCCGGGTGAAACGGGTGTCTATCTCTCCCTCACCGGCGAACGGATCGAGGCGTCCGACTGTCTCCACATCGGGTTCGGCACTCACTTCGTGCCCTCCGACAAGCTGGAGGCGTTGCGCGATGCGCTGGTTTCGGCCGACTGGCCGGAGGCCGGCCAGAAGGAGGCGACGACCGCCGTCGCAAACCAGGTCATCGACGGCTATGCCGGCGATCCCGGGCCGGCCCCGATGGCAACCTATCGCGACAAGATCGACCGCCATTTCGGCCATGACACGCTGGAGGAGATCGTCTCCTCCCTGGAGGCCGACGGGTCGGACTGGGCGACCAAGCAGGCAGAGACCCTGAAGCGGATGTCGCCGACCAGCCTCAAGATCTCGCTGCGGCAGCTCCGGGAAGGAGCCCTTCTCGATCTCGAGGCGGTGCTCACCATGGAGTACCGGATGAGCCAGGGCTGCATGACCGGCCATGACTTCTTCGAGGGCATCCGCGCCCAGCTGATCGACAAGGACCGCAGTCCGAAATGGAACCCGGTCACGCTCGACGAGGTCACCGAGGCTGAGGTCGACCGCCATTTCGCCCCACTCGGCGACCGCGATCTCCTGTTCACGGACGCCTGAGCCAACCAACCCGCCAGACCCGGGCAACGGGCGGCAGCAGTCAAGGGAGCGCCAAGGGATGACGACCCGTATCGCCTTCATCGGTCTCGGCAACATGGGCCTGCCGATGGCCCTCAACCTCGTCAAGGCCGGCCACCAGGTGACCGGCTTCGATGTCGTGCCGGAACGCCAGGAAGCGTCGCGCGCCGCCGGTCTCACCGTCGTCACCAATATCGGAGAGGCGATCGCCGGGGCCGAGGCGGTGATCACCATGTTGCCGGCCGGGCTGCACGTCTCCCAGGTCTATCTTGGCGACGACGGCATCCTGAAGCGGGCCCAGCCCGACACCTTGATGATCGACTGCTCAACGATCGACGTCGACACCGCGCGCGACGTCGCCGCCGATGCCAACGAGGCCGGCCATGTCATGGTCGATGCGCCGGTTTCCGGCGGGGTCGGCGGGGCCGAAGCCGGGACACTCACGTTCATGGTCGGCGGCCCGGAGGCCGGGGTCGCCCGCGCCCGGCCGCTGCTGGATGCGATGGGCAAGATCATCGTCCATGCCGGTGATCCGGGGGCTGGGCAGGCCGCCAAGATCTGCAACAACATGATGCTGGGCATCCAGATGCTCTCGGTCGCGGAGGCGTTCGCGCTCGCCGACCGGCTCGGCCTCGATCGCCAGAGGCTCTTCGACATCTCGTCGACGGCGTCCGGCCAGTGCTGGTCCTTGACGACCTACTGCCCGGTTCCGGGCCCGGTACCGACGTCACCCGCCAACCGCGACTATCAGCCGGGCTTCACCGTCGACATGATGCTGAAGGACCTGCGGCTTGCCCAGGCGGCGGCGGCCAGTGCCGGGGCGGCGACGCCGCTGGGGGCCGAGGCGGCGGCACTCTACGCGTTGTTTTCCAACAAGGGTGCGGGCAAGATGGATTTCTCTGCCATCATCAAGATGGTGCAGGGAGAGATGTAGCCGCTGCGTGGACGTGGCGGCGAAGGTGCCGAGCCCGATGGCGCAGCGGCGGGCTGGCGTGTTAAGGTAAATTTGTCTGAGTTTTGGGGCGGAGCTTGCGCCATGGAAAAGGCCTACTACGACAGCATTCACCTTATCGAACGGCTTCACCGCCACTTCCTCGACGTTCTGAAGATCGAACTCGATCGGCTCGGCGTGCAGGACATCAACAACGTCCAGTCGATGATCCTCTACAATGTCGGCGACGATGAGCTGACCGTCGGTGAGTTGACCGTCCGTGGCTACTACCTGGGCTCGAACGTCTCGTACAACGTCAAGAAGATGGTCGAGAACGGCTATCTCGTGCAGGAACGCTCGATCCACGACCGGCGTTCGATCCGGGTGCGGTTGTCGGCCAAGGGGCTGGAACTGCGCGACCGCATCCGCACCATGTTCGACCGCCATCTGAAAGCGCTCGACAAGGCCTCGATCTCGGCGGAAGAGCTCGCCCGCTTGAACGAGACCCTGATCAAGCTCGAACGTTCCTGGTCGTCCCAGATCGACTTCACCGGCCTCGACATCAACTCGGCCGCCTGAAGACATCGCATCGGATCGAAAGGGCCCGTCCGGAAGCGATCCGGACGGGCCCTTCGCCGTCGGCGCATCCGGTCGCGTTACGAGAACGCCTGGAGCCCGGTCATCGCACGCCCGAGGATCAGGGCGTGCACGTCATGAGTACCTTCGTAGGTGTTCACCGCCTCCAGGTTCATGACATGGCGGATGACATGATACTCGTCGTGGATGCCGTTGCCGCCCAGCATGTCGCGGGCGACACGGGCGACGTCGAGCGCCTTGCCGCAGTTGTTACGCTTCATCAGGGAGATCGCCTCGGGGGCGGCGTTGTCGGCGTCCTTCATCCGGCCGAGCTGGAGCGAGCCGAGCAGGCCCAGCGTGATCTCCGTCTGCATGTCGACGAGCTTCTTCTGGATCAGCTGGTTGGCGGCCAGCGGCCGGCCGAACATGATCCGGTCGAGGGTGTACTGACGTGCGGTCGTCCAGCAGAACTCAGCAGCGCCCATGGCACCCCAGGAGATGCCGTAGCGGGCGTTGTTGAGGCAGGAGAACGGCCCGCGCAGGCCCTTGACCCCCGGCAGCATGTTCTCTTCCGGAACGAACACGCCATCCATCACGATCTCGCCGGTCTGGGACGCGCGCAGGGAAAACTTGCCCTCGATCTTGGGGGCCGACAGGCCCGCCATGCCCTTCTCCAGGACGAAGCCGCGGATGGTATCGGTCTCGTCCTTGGCCCAGACCACGAAGACGTCGGCGAGCGGCGAGTTGGTGATCCACATCTTGGCCCCGGACAGGCTGTAGCCGCCGTCGACCTTCTTCGCCCGGGTCTTCATCGATCCCGGGTCGGAACCGGCGTCGGGCTCGGTCAGGCCGAAGCAGCCGATGAACTCGCCGGTCGCCAGTTTCGGCAGGTACTTCTGCCGCTGTTCTTCGGAGCCGAAGGCGTGGATCGGATACATCACCAGCGACGACTGCACCGACATCGCCGAGCGGTACGAGCTGTCGACGCGTTCCACTTCCCTGGCGATCAGGCCGTAGCTGACATAGTTGACGCCGGCGCAGCCGTAGCCGTCGATGGTCGGGCCGAGAAAGCCGAGTTCGCCCATCTCGTTCATGATCTCCCGATGGAAGATCTCGTGCCGGTTCGCCTCGAGCACGCGGGGCATCAGCTTGTCCTGGCAATAGGCGCGGGCGCTGTCGCGAACCATCCGCTCTTCCTCGGTCAGCTGCTCGTCGAGCAGCAGCGGATCCTGCCAGGTGAACTGCGGCATGGTGGTCATCGAGGGCACCCCTTTGTTCGTTGTCCGCCGGCCATTGCCGGAGCCTTGACTGTGATATGGTGCGTTTAACAGGCAAGCCGAGGCGGCTCCAGCCTGCCGGACCACTCAACCGCGCCGAAAGAGGGCGACATGCCGCCACGGCGACAGGCTGCCGGGACGATCCTCCCGGGCGACGTCATCTACGAGTTTCAGCAGGTCGGCGCCTATGTTCGGGTGACCGCGATTGACGTGGACAGCCTGACCGAAGTGGTGACCCAAGGGCCGCTCAGCGCCGGCGAGACGTTGTTGAAGAAGACCGCCTACGACAAGCTTGTCTATGTCATGAACCGCGATCGACCGGGAATGACCGCCGATCGCGGCCGGGGAGGTCGGGGAATTGTCGTTTGACCCTGGGACACCTTCAGCAGACGCCGGCCAACTGCGCATCGGCTCGATCGTGTGGGGTGTGAGGGATGTGCCCACGGCGATCAGCTTCTGGTGCGAAGCACTCCGCTACAGGCCCCTGCGCGCGCCAGTCGACGATTGGGCAATCCTGGTTCCGATCGACGGAAACGGTTCGCAATTCGCGATCAGCCGGGTGACTTCCGAAGCGACGAGCCACCAGCGTCATCACCTCGACCTCTACGCACAAGATGCCCGGAGGGAGATTGATCGGCTGATCTCCCTTGGGGCTGCGCGTGTCGATTGGCGTTATGAGGAGGGCGCGGATTACACCGTTCTGGCCGATCCCGACGGCAACAAGTTCTGTGTCGTCGGTAAGCCGACTCCACCGGAGTGAGTTCTACGTCTGGATCCCTTTGGCGGCACGTGCCGACCCAAACGTCGAATTCGGGAACTCCGCTAGTGTGATGATCGAGAAGGTCGATCGCTCTATCCGCAAGTTGGGTGCGACCTTCTCGATCTGAGTCACACTAGCAACCCATTGAAACTAGTGTCCTTCTCGATTCGGAAGTTCGCAAGCGCGCGGGTCACGTCCTGGCAGCGAACTTCGGAATCAGGACACTAGAAATAATATGTTCCCGAGTGGTTTTCCGGTTCCGACATTTGCCCGGGGGCTCATGTCGACAGGTCGCAAATGTCGAAATCAAACCACTCTCGCGGTTCGGAACGCGCGCCAACCGATTTAATCTGAGCATTTTCCGAACCGCCGAGCCGGTTCCGTCCGGCTGGAAAATGCTCCAGGTGGATAGGGCGGCTCAGCGCTTGCCGGCGGTGCGGGCCCGGCCGAGGCCGCTTTCCTTGGCGAACTCCGAGCGACGCTTGGAGTAGGCCGGCGCAACCATCGGATAGTCGGCTGGGAGGCCCCACTTCTCCCGGTATTCGTCCGGCGTCATGTTGTAATTCGTGCGCAGATGCCGCTTCAGCATTCTCAAATGCTTGCCGTCCTCAAGACACACCAGATATTCGGGTGTCACGGACTTCTTGACCGGCACCGCCGGTTTTGGCTGTTCGGCCGGCGGGGTCGCAGCGGTCTTCTCAAGACTGGAAAGGGTCCTGTAAACCAGCGAAATAACGTCCGGAATCTGCTGCATCGAGAGTACCGTGTTGCCCAGATAGGCGGACACGATTTCGGTGGTCAAGTTCAAGAGCTCGCGGTCGTGAGCGCTCTCAGCAACAGGCTGGTCCATGGTCCGACCTTTCTCTTCAAGCCAAATGACGGCGCGAACCTATCAGACGGTCACCCCTTGTCAACGCTTGCAACCACTAGCCTGTTGACAAATCAAGGCACGCAACTGCTCTCCAAACCAAGGCTCCGGTGCCGACATATCCTCTGCCTGGAAAGGCGAAACCGGCCGGAGAGGAGCAGACCAAGCATTGAATTCGAAGCAACTGATTGACCTAGTTGACGCACGAAAAGGTGGTCTTTTCAGGTGGCAATCTCTGGCGTTTCAGGGCGCAAGCGACTAGCTATAAGCTAGCGTGAAGTGGCCGATTCGGTGAGTTGCCGTCGCCCGATCGAGGATACGCCATCTTGGGTTCGACTGCGGCTGTCGTCCGAATGGCGGCGACTTGCGCGACAGGTAGGTTGAGGGCGGAACATGACCGACAGCGCTGCAAACGCATCCGACAACGCAGGCGAATCGCAAGGCGCGGCACCTATCGCGATCGCGTCGGACCATGCCGGCTATGACCTCAAACAGTCATTGGTGGCCGCACTTTCGGCAGCCGGTCATCGGGTCCTCGACCTCGGCACCGACGGCCCGCAGTCGGTCGACTATCCGGACTTCGCAGCGGTCC
>CAYNIS010000157.1:0-2255 GCA_964397055.1 uncultured Rhodospirillaceae bacterium
TCGCCGGCAGCAATGCCGGCCGGCACGGCGGCGATGGCGTCATCCGTCGCCTCGACGGCGTCGACCGCGATCGACCGGCGCACGACCTCCCCGCTCTCCAGCCGCTCGGCGAGGACGAGGATCCCGTTCACCGGTTCCGGAACCATGTCGGTGCGGCCACGGGCGACGGTCAGGCGGATGCCGTCGGCGTCGATCGCGACGTGCTGGTCGGCGGCGTTCGTGATGATGCCGTCATCGGCGGGGAAATAGGTGACGCTGTCGATCAGATCGGGATCGAGGCCGCTTGCCGCGACGCTCAGGGTGATGTCGGTCGCGTCCGCCTGCCAGGTCATCGGCCAGGGGCTCTCGACCGGCAGTTCCCGGCGGACCTCTGCGAACGCCTCTTCCCACAGAAAGCTCTTCGGCGCGGCATCGTCGGTCACCGGCAGGGTCAGGGCGACCGGCGCATCCTCGGGGATGCAGATCTCCTCGCACACCAGCCAGTAGGCGTGCCCTTCGAGGGTGATGCGGTCCTGCGGCCAGTCGGCGGGGACGGAGATCGCCACCGGCAGCAAGACCTCGTCCGAGTAGCCGAAATTGACCAGCGGCCCGACCGGCATGCGCTTGGGGATCGGCCACTGGATGTCGCCGGCTGTCACCCCCGCCGGCAGGGACCATTCGATTTCGGTGGCGATCCCGCTGTCGCCGGGATTCAGCCAGTAGGTGTGCCAGCCCGGGTGGATCGTCTGATGGAGGGCGACCATGACTTCGCCGCCGCGCCGCGCGGCCGTCGTCTCCGCGACCAGTTCGACCGTGACATAGGGCTCGTCGATCGGCCGGTCGGTGGAGGTCTGGGCGAACAATGGGCCATTGGTCAGGAACAGGCCGACCAGGGCCGCGGCCATGGTGGCGGCTGCGACGGAAGGGGTCGTGAAACTGCCTGGGCGACTGCCGGCCATGGGCTTTTCCCGCCTTGACGAAACCGGAGGATATCCCGGCGATCCTACAGCCATAGAAGTAAGTCCCTGATGAACCGTCGAAAAGGGCATCCTTGCGCGTCGCCCGGCGTCGACCGGCCGTCCCCCGGCACAAAAATAACCCCGCCCGTGTTGTACGGGCGGGGAAGGTCAGGGGTTAGTCGAATGATCGCTACGCAAAAGCGGCGCGGTCGGATCCGTCGATGGCGCGGCTTCGTCAGCCCATCGGCCCGCGCAGCTTGAGCAGGGGCGTCTTCAGCCTCATGTGCTCGGGCTCGGTGGTCGGGCGCCGGGCAGTGAACCGGCCCTCGTCCTGGGTGAGGTTGATGCCGCGCTTCATCTCGTCGGTCTTGTCCAGGGCCTGGCGCAGGCTGTCGGCGCCCGGGCCTTCGTGCAGGCTGAGCGTGCCGGACTTGAGACCGTCTTCGATCTCCTGCTTGCTCTGCGCCACGACGACGGAGAAGCCGGAATCGTCGTTGCGGTCGGAGGCCCGGCTCTTGACCTTGAGCGGGATCTCGCAGCCCTCGATCGTGATCGGCGTCGTCTTGCCCGCACCGTCGTCGCGATCGGCCTGGAGCTTGATCTTGTGGGGCTTGATACCCTCCAGATCGACATGGGCGAAGTTGACGAAGACCGGTTCGCCGTCCGGGCGTGTCAGTTCCATGAAGTTCATCGTTGAGCCCTTCCCATCCGCTCGAGAGGCGGGCCACTACATCTTGTACTCGTCGGCCGCGGCGTTGTAGTCGCCCGTCGTGTAGTTCACGCGCGGTCCGGTGGTGTCGACCTCAAGCCCAAGGGCCCTGAACAGACGGTTCACGACCTCGGCATAGTGTCCCTTCACCAGCAACATGCCGTCCCTCGCCGCCCCCTCGACCGCGTCGGCCAGGACCACGAGGGAAGCATCTTCCCGATCATCATACGGTTCCACTGTTGCAATGCTCGCAACGGGAATCGCCAAAGCCTGGCCGGTGGCCAGCGCTGTTACAACAAGCGTGTCCATGAGAACTCGCCCCGAATTTTCAGGAATGCTTTAGGGTAACCGACGACCCGTCGGCTGTCCAGCAAAACCCACAGGTGATACTGGGTTTTCATGCCGGATCACGCTGGCGGCTGAACAGGCCAGCCCCCCGGCGGAGGACGCGCAAGGGACCCGCCAGCCGGTCCAGCCCGTCGCCCATCCGAGCGATCCGGCCGAGGCGGCCGCCGACCGTCAGGACGTTTTCGATGCGGCGGTCGAGGAAACCCCAGGTGGCCTCGTGCGCGTCCGACCGGTCGTTCAGCCAATAGAGCGTGGTGGAG
>CAYNIS010000157.1:2265-7720 GCA_964397055.1 uncultured Rhodospirillaceae bacterium
CAGGACAGCCGCCAGCAGCCCCCGCTTTGAATAGAAGTTGAAATCGGTCGCGGTGTCGCCGGCGGCCCGCCAGAAACGGTCGCAGGTCCGGAACACGAGCTTGCTCGCCGACCCGGGTCCTCGCCCCAGCAGAAGCGCGCCGACGCCGAGCCGAACCGCCTCCTTGTGCGGGCCGAGCGCTTCCAGGCGGGCGCGCACCAGGGCGGTGATGCGATCGCGCACGCGCATGTCGGCCAGCGTTTCGGGCGCGAAGGCGCCGAGGGCCTGGCGATCCGCCCAGTCGGCGAGATGGGCGACGGCGTCGCCGACCCCCTCGGGAAATGCCTGAACCAGACCCGACGGCCCGTCCCCGGACATCATCGCCGCGTCCTCCAGGGCCTTGGTGGACCAGCCGTCGAACAACACGTTCGGTAGGGCTGCCCCGAGGATGCGGTCCTTCAGGCCCTCGAGGCCGGCGTCTTCGATCTGCGCGGTCATCTTCCCTAAATCCCCTCGGCGGGCGGTGGTGGTCAGGCGCGATCGCTGTCGATCGCACCCATCAGAAGCGGCAACTCCTTCTCGAAACTGAGAAGGGCGAGGTTCTCCATTCGATCGAGATAGAGCACGCCGTCCAGGTGATCGACCTCATGCTGCAAGACGCGTGCATGAAACCCCTCCGCCTCGACCGATATCCGCCGCCCGTCGAGGCCGACGCCGGAATAGCGGATGCGGGTGAACCGCGGCACGACCCCGCGCAGGCCGGGGATCGACAGGCACCCCTCGAACGCGCTCGCCCGATCGGGGCTCAGAGGCTCGATCTCCGGGTTGATCAGGACGCGGTTGTCGACGTCGCCGTCGCGGCTCATGTCCGGCCCCCTGACCGGTGCCTTGAACACGATGATCCGTTGCGAGACATGGATTTGCGGGGCGGCGAGACCGACACCGTCGGCATCGTCCATGGTCGCGATCATGTCCCGGGCCAGGCGCGCGACATCCGGCGCCGTCGGGTCGGCGATCGGCTCCGCCTTCACGCGCAGAACCGGGTGGCCCATGCGGGCGATCTTCAAGAGTGTCGGCATGGCCCTCTTTCCGTGCGGCAACGAACCCTAGGCTTTCACCCCTTCGATGCCTCGACGGGCAACCGAAAGCCAGTCAGGATCGCATGAAGAGTCGTCATCCGGCATGACCGGCTTGAACTGGCATCCCGGGTAGGGTTGTGATGGCGGCGATTGTGGCCGCGGATGCATCCCCCGGCCAGCCGCTCGCGGCGATGGGAGACGAACCATGACCAAGGCGGTGATCGCCGGCTACGCACGTTCGCCGTTCGACTTCGCGACCAAGGGGGCGCTCGCCAAGGCGCGCCCCGACGACATCGCCGCCCAAGTGGTTTCCGGATTGATCCGCAAGACCGGCATCGACCCCTCGGCGATCGAGGACCTGATCCTCGGCTGTGCCCTGCCGGAGGGTGAACAGGGGTTGAACGTCGCCCGCCTGATCGGCCTGATCGCGGACCTGCCGATCACCGTCGCGGGGGCCACCGTCAACCGCTTCTGTGGCTCGTCCATGCAGGCGATCCACATCGCCGCCGGCAACATCGCGCTGGGTGCCGGGGAGGCCTACATCTGTGCCGGCGTCGAATCGATGACGCGGGTGCCGATGGTGGGCTTCAACCCGATGCCGAACCCGGCCCTCGTCCAGAAGATGCCGCAGGCCTACATCTCGATGGGCGAAACGGCCGAGAACGTTGCGCGGAAGTACCAGATCCCCCGCACCGACCAGGAAGCGATGGCGGTCGCAAGCCACCGAAAGGCCGCCGCCGCGCAGGCCGCGGGTCGCTTCACCGATGAGATCGTGCCGGTCAGGAACGGCGGCGGCGACGTCGATGCCGACGGCTGCATCCGCGCCGACACCAATGAGGAAGCGCTGGCCGGTCTGAAACCCGCCTTCCATGCCGAGGGCACGGTGACCGCCGGCACCTCCTCCCCCTTGACCGACGGGGCGGCCGCGGTCCTGGTCACGGCGGAGGATTTCGCCAAGTCGCACGGCCTGCCGATCCTCGGGCGCATCCGGTCCGTGGCCGTTGCCGGCTGCGCGCCGGAGATCATGGGCATCGGCCCGGTCGCGGCGACCGAAAAGGTGCTCAAACGCGCCGGTGTCGACATCGCCGACATCGACGTCATCGAACTCAACGAGGCGTTCGCCGCGCAGGCGCTGGCGGTCGTCCGCGATCTCGGCATCGACCCGGACCGGATGAACATCGACGGCGGCGCGATCGCCCTCGGCCATCCGCTCGGCGCGTCGGGGGCTCGGATCACCGGCAAGGCCGCCCAGATCATGAAGCGGGAGGGCAAGGGGCTGGCCCTTGCGACCCAGTGCATCGGCGGCGGCCAGGGCATCGCCACCATCATCGAAGCGGTTTAGCCGGCGGCCGCGCCGCACAAGATGGCAGACATCGGGGGGCCGACATGGAGATCCGCAAGGTCGGGGTGATCGGCGCCGGCACCATGGGCCGCGGCATCGCAGCCCACCTCGCCAATGCCGGCGTGCCGGTGGTGCTGCTCGACATCGTGCCGGCCGGCGCCAACGATCGCAGCCAGATCGCCCGCCAGGCGATCGACACACTGCTGAAGACCGAGCCGGCGGCGTTCATGCATCCGAAAAACGCCCGGCTGGTCACCCCCGGCAACATCGAGGACGACCTCGCCAGCCTCGCGGACGCCGACTGGATCGTCGAGGCGGTGATCGAGGATATCGGCATCAAGCACGACCTCTATCGCCGGCTGGAGGAAGTGCGCGGGCCGGACGCCGTGGTCTCCTCCAACACCTCGACCATCCCGCTCGGCCGCCTGGTCGAGGGCCGGTCGGAGGCGTTCCGCCGGAACTTCCTGATCACCCATTTCTTCAACCCGCCGCGTTACATGCGCCTGATGGAACTGGTCGGCGGGGAGGAGACGGCACCGCAGGCCCTGGATGCCCTGGCGGCGTTCTCAGACCGCGCGCTGGGCAAGGGGGTCGTGCGCTGCAACGACACGCCGGGCTTCATCGCCAATCGCATCGGCGTGTTCTGGAACCAGTCGGCGATCAACGCCGCCCTCGACCTCGGCCTGACGGTGGAGGAGGCGGACGCGGTCGCCGGCCGCCCGATGGGCCTGCCGAGGACCGGCGTGTTCGGCCTGATCGACCTGGTCGGGCTCGACCTGATGCCGCATCTGGCCGCGAGCTTTCTGAAGACGCTGCCGGCGGACGACCGCTACCGGGCGATCCACAACGAGCCGCCGGTGATCCGGCAGATGATCGAGGACGGTTATGTCGGCCGCAAAGCGAAGGGCGGCTTCTATCGGATCAACCGGGAGGGCGGCGGCCGGGTCAAGGAGGCGATCGATCTCCTCACCGGCGACTATCGCCCCGAACGCGACGTCCACTTGGAATCGCTCCAGGCCGCCCGCGGCGGAGGGCTGCGCGCCCTGGTCGAGCATCCGGACAAGGGCGGCCAGTTCGCCTGGCGCGTCCTGAGCGAGGCGTTGAGCTACACCGCCGAGCTGGTGCCCGCGATCGCCGATGACATCGCCGCCGTCGATCTCGCCATGCGGCTCGGCTACAACTGGAAGCACGGCCCGTTTGAACTGATCGACCAGCTTGGCCCCAAATGGTTCGCCGACCGTCTGGCGGCGGAGGGGCGCCCGGTGCCCGCCCTGATCGCCGATCTCGGCAATGCCACCTTCTACAAGGAGGACGGCCCGGAACGCGCGTTCATGGGGGCCGACGGCGGCTATCAGCCGATCAAGCATGCCCCGGGCATCGTCGACCTTCCCGACATCAAGCGGCGGACCAAGCGCCTTGCCGGCAATCGCGCCGCCAGCCTGTGGGATATCGGCGACGGCGTCGCCTGCCTCGAACTCCACACCAAGATGACCGCGCTGGAGCCGGACGTCTTCGCCATCATGGGCCAGTCCATGGGCACCATCGCGATGAGCCGGGGCAAGTTGAAGGCGCTGGTGATCTATTCCGACAGCGACAACTTCTCCGTCGGCGCCAATCTCGGCATCGCCCTCTTCGCGATCAACATCGGGCTCTACGATCAGGTCGAACAGTCGATCAAGCTCGGCCAGCAGATCCTGAAGTCCCTGAAATACGCCAGCTTTCCGGTGGTGGCCGCACCGGCCGGCATGGCGCTCGGCGGCGGCTGCGAAATCCTCCTCCACGCGGACGCGATCCAGGCCCATGCGGAGACCTATATCGGCCTGGTCGAGGCCGGGGTCGGCGTCGTCCCGGGCTGGGGCGGGGTCAAGGAGATGATCCAGCGCCACCTCGCCAATCCGAAGCGCCCACAGGGGCCGATGCCCGCGATCGCCGGCGCGTTCGAGACGATCGCGCTCGCCAAGGTCTCGAAATCGGCGGCGGAGGCACGCGACCTCCTCTTCCTCAAGCCCACCGACGGCATCACCATGAACCGCGAGCGGCTCCTGGCCGATGCCAAGGCCAAGGCGCTTGCCCTGGTCGAAGCCGGCTACACCCCGCCGAAGGCAGAGCCGATCAGCCTGCCGGGGCCGACCGCGGCCGCCGCCCTCAAGCTCCAGGTCGACGGCCTGGTGGCGACCGGCAAGGCCTCGCTGCACGATGCCCTGGTCGCGAGCCACCTCGCCCGGGCGGTGACCGGCGGCGACACGGACATCACCGAAACGGTGACCGAGGACGACCTCAACAAGCTGGAGTTCGAGGCGTTCGCCGGGCTGATCCGCGAGCCTTACACCGTCGACCGCATCGAACACATGCTGGAAACCGGCCGCCCCTTACGCAACTAGGATTGCGGGCACAAAGGCCGCCGCAACGGGCAAGGACACCCGACCATGCCGACCTATACCGCTCCCCTCGACGACATCCGCTTCTGCCTGCACGAGGTGCTGGACTACGAGCAGTTGACCCGGATGCCAGGCTATGAGGACGCTTCCCCGGATGTCGTCGACCAGGTCATCGAGGAGGCGGGGAAGATGGCGGCGGAGGTTCTGTTCCCGCTGAACCAGCCCGGCGACCTGGAGGGCTGCCATTACGAAAACGGCGTGGTGCGCACGCCCAAGGGCTTCCGCGAAGCCTATGACCAGTATTGCGAGAGCGGCTGGCCCGGCCTGTCGGCCGATCCCGAATTCGGCGGCCAGGGGCTGCCCCATGTCGTCGACACGGTGGTGGGGGAAATCGTCTCCTCCGCCAACCTCGCCTTCGGCATGTATCCGGGCCTGACCCACGGTGCCGTCAACGCGCTGGTCGCCCATGGCTCGGCAGAGCAGAAGCAGACCTACGTGCCGAACATGGTCTCCGGCGTGTGGTCCGGGACCATGTGCCTGACGGAACCCCAGTGCGGCACGGACCTGGGCCTCATCCGCACCAAGGCCGACCCGGCCGAGGACGGCAGCTACCGGATCAGCGGCACCAAGATCTACATCTCCGCCGGCGAGCACGACCTGACCGAGAACATCGTCCA
>CAYNIS010000158.1:0-7677 GCA_964397055.1 uncultured Rhodospirillaceae bacterium
CCGAGCCGCCGTCGATGACGTCGTCGCCGCCGTTGCCGCCGATCTCGTCGTTGCCCGAGCCGCCGATCAGCTCATTGGCGACGTTATTGCCGTACAGCTTGTCATTGTCGCGGGTGCCGATGACGTTCTCGACGTTGTCGAGCGTATCGGTCTCCGAGCCGCGCTTGGCCGTTCCATCGTCCAGATCGACGACAACCGCCCCGCCGCGGGTCGAGAAATCGATGGTATCGACGCCCGCGCCGCCGTCGACATCGTCATTGCCCCGGCCGGCGATGATCGTGTCGTCGCCAGCACCACCATCGATGTCATCATCGCCGTCGCCGCCTTCGAGGCGGTTTGCTTCGCCGTCGCCGGTGATGTCGTCATCGAAGCGCGTGCCGATGACGTTCTCGACGCCGGTAATTGTGTCGGTTCCGCCATCGCCGTCGTCACTTGCGGTGTTGGCGCCGAGATCGACGATCACGCCGCTCCCAGCATGACTGTAGTCGATCGTGTCGTTGCCGGAGCCGCCATCGATGTCGTCGTCGCCGGAATTGCCCGCCAGGCGGTCGTTGCCGCTGCCGCCGTCAAGGCTATCGTCCCCGTCGCCACCGATCAGGCTGTCATTGCCGCCGTTGCCGATCAGCGTGTAGTTGCCCGCGCCGCCGTCGAGGACATTGGCCTTGTTGTCGCCGATCAGGGTGTCGCCCTTGGAGCTGCCGGCGACGTTCTCAATCGACTTCAAGGTGTCGATCGTGCCGCTGTTGCTGGCCGTGCCGTTCGAGAGATCGACGGTCACCGCCTTGCCGTTGCTGGCGTAGCTCGCCGTATCGTTGCCGTTGCCGCCGTCGAGGAAGTCGGCACCGTCACCGCCGTCCAGAACGTCGTCGCCCTTCAGGCCCTTGAGCGTGTCGTCGCCCTTGCCGCCCTCGATCACGTCGTCGGACTTGTCCGACCCGGTGATGGCGTCGTCGCCGTCCTCGCCGTCGATGCGGGAGACGTCGGTCATCTCGACGTTCTTGAAGTTGAACGTGTTGTCGCCGTTGGTGCCCTTGACCGCGCGGCCGTTGCCGTCCAGCGCCTCGATGCCCTTCATCTCGGTGGTGCCGAAGACAAGGTCGGAGTTGCCGGTGTTGACGATGGTGTCGAAGCCGTTGCCGCCGTCGATCTCGTCGTCGCGGCCGTCGGAGCCCACGATGTAGAAGGTGTCGTCGTTGTTGCCGCCGAACAGTTCGTCGGCACCCTTGCCGCCGGTGATCTGGTCATCACCACCGAGGCCCGAGATCCGGTCTGCGGCCGAGGTCCCCGTCAGGATGTCATCGCCATTGGTTCCTTCGATCTCGTTGATCGTCGGCGCAGCCGGGGGCGTTGGCGGTGCCGCCGCCAGACGCACGACCGGTGCTGGCGGCGGCGTCCCTTCGTCAGCCGACCCGTCTTCATCGGTTTCGGTGACTTCATCCGTCTCGGTCGGCGGATCTTCGCTGCCAACCGGTTCAGCCGTCTCCGGAACGGGCGTGTCGTCTTCCTCGTCGTCGACGCTCAGGAAGGAGAATGTGGAGAACGACGGGGCAAGGCCTCCGTCGTTATCGTTCTCTTCCGTGTCGGGGCCGTTGAAAAGCCGCTCCATCGCGTCGTCGGCGGTCTTCTCCTCGTCGCCTTCCTCGTCATCGTCGTTGCCGACGGTCGAGCTGCCGCCGCCGCCGGTCGACGGCGGCGTGTCCTCGCCGCTGCCGGGGTCGGAGTTGCCCGCGGTGTCGCCACCGGCGTCTTCGCCGCCGCTGCCGTCCTCCGCCGAGGGCAGGAAGGTCGGGGTCGGGCCGTCGCCGTCGTCGCCGCCGTTCGTGCCGTTGTTGCCGTTACCACCGCTGCCGGGCAGGCCCAGACCGTCGAGCGAGCCGATGATCGGCAGGTCGCCCTCGCCTTCGCCACCCTCGCCGTCGCCTTCGCTGCTGCCGGAGCTGTTGAGGGTTGTTTCGCTGTCGCCGTCGGTGTCGTTGATCTCAAGCTCCACGAGCTCGCCCTCATCTTCCAGAAGCTCGTCCGCGGGGGGGCGACTCGTTCTCGGCGGCGGTGTCGCCGCCGGCACTGTCGCCGGGCGCCTGGTTTTCGGTCGACTCATCGCCCTCGGGGCCTGCGCCCCGGGCTTCCTGCTCATCACCGTCGATCTCGGAGGTCCGATCAGTCGGCCGCAGGTCGTCGATAGCCATGTCCAGCACCCCTGTCCCAGAGTTAAACCGGCACCCTTATGCGGGATTAATGTCCGGTTAAATTCGGTGCGCGTTTTGCGCGCCATCCTATTGATCGCCCTGGGAACCGGGAGGTTCCACGAAATTGGGTGGGATTTTATCAAATTACGGTAGCAACCGTAGACCACCCTGGTATGCCGTCTACGCGCTGTTGCGCAGGTGCGCTCCAGCGGTCAAAGTCTCGCCAGGGTGGTTGTCCTCGGGCGTCGGATTGACGAAACGCTCGGAACCTTCAGGGTTGTCTGTGGTATAGCAGATGCGCAGGCGATCATCGGCACATCGCCAAGCGTGATGAGGCAGGCGGGAACCATGGCTCAGCGACGATCTCCAGAAAAGGGTGCTTCCGGCTCGCCTCTCGCGCAGGCGTTGCGTACAGCCCGAATCGGTTTCCTCACGGCCGGGATATTCAGCCTGTTCGTCAATCTCCTCCTCCTCGTGTCTCCTCTCTACATGCTGCAGGTCTACGACCGGGTGCTTTCGTCGGGCCACCGCGAGACCCTGATCCTGCTGACCCTGATGGCGGCGGTGGCGCTTGCCGTGCTCGGCTTGCTCGATGCGCTGCGCGGCTATGTGCTGACCCGCATCGGCTTGTGGCTGGACCAGACCCTCGCGGACCGGCTGGTCGCCCGCTCGGTCGAACAGAGCCTGGCGGGCGAGCGTATCGGCGCGCAGGCGCTGCGCGATCTTTCCAGCCTGCGCGGGTTCGTCGGCGGGCCGGC
Organism: uncultured Rhodospirillaceae bacterium; assembly: GCA_964397055.1. Taxonomy (GTDB): domain Bacteria; phylum Pseudomonadota; class Alphaproteobacteria; order CAYNIS01; family CAYNIS01; genus CAYNIS01. The sequence goes on from CAYNIS010000158.1 coordinate 2,945, forward strand.
CATCACCGCGTTCTTCGATGCCCCGTGGATGCCGATCTTCATCGGCTTCATCTGGCTTCTGCATCCCTGGCTCGGGATGCTGGCGGTCATCACCGCGATTGTGCTGTTCGCCCTTGCCGTGGTGAACGAGGTTGCGACCCGGGCCCCGCTCGCCGCCGCCAACCGGGCCTCCATCCACGCCAACCGCAGCGCCGAACTCGCCGTGCGCAATGCCGAGGTCGTGCAGGCCATGGGCATCCTGCCGGGCTTCCTCGCCCGGTGGCACAAGACCACGGAGACCGTCCTTTCCCACCAGCGCGTGGCCAGCGATCGCGCCAGCGCGCTCGGCGGGCTGTCGAAGTTCGCCCGGCTGATGGCGCAGACCCTGGTCCTCGGTCTCGGGGCCTATCTGGTGCTGGGCGGGGAGGCGACGCCGGGCAGCATGATCGCCGCGTCCATCCTGCTCGGCCGCGCGCTGGTTCCGGTCGAGCAGGCAATCGGCGGCTGGCGCCAGTTCGTCGGTGCCCGGGATGCCTATCGCCGGCTGGAAACGCTCCTGAGCGTGCCGCCACAGCCGCCGGCCATGGCGCTGCCGCGGCCGACCGGCCGGATCGACATGGAAAACGTGCTGTTCGCGCCGCCCGGCAGCCAGAAGCCGACGATCCGGCGGGTGACGGCGACGATCCAGCCGGGGACCGTCACTGCGATCGTCGGACCGTCCGGGGCGGGCAAGAGCACGCTGTGCCGGCTCTTGGTCGGGGCATGGAAGCCGACCGCGGGGTCCGTGCGGCTGGACGGGGCGGAAGTGCATCGGTGGGACCGCAGCGACTTCGGCCGGCATGTCGGCTACCTGCCGCAGGATGTCGAACTGTTCGACGGCACCATTGCCGACAACATCGCGCGCCTGGGCGAGGCCAACCCGGAACTGGTGGTGGAGGCGGCACAGCGGGCGGACGTGCACGACATGATCCTGCGGCTCGACAAGGGCTACGAGACCGACATCGGCGACGGCGGCCAGATCATGTCGGGCGGCCAGCGCCAGCGCATCGGGCTCGCCCGGGCGCTCTACGGCACGCCGCGCGTGATGATCCTGGACGAACCCGCCGCCAACCTCGACACCGACGGGGAGAACGCGCTGCAGAAAGCCATTGCGGCGATCAAGGCCGAGGGGTCGACCGTGATCATGGTCGCCCACCGGCCGAGCCTGCTGACCCATGTCGACCAGGTCCTGGTTATGCACGACGGCGTGGTGACCGAGGCCGGCCCGCGCGATGAAGTCTTGCGCAAAATTATGCCATCGCGGGGCCCGACAGTTGTCGCCGGCAGTGCCGCATCCGGCTGACACGGCGGTCTTCGCCGGCGCCCTCGATAGCGATAGGAACCAGAACCGATGACCGACACGTCCGAGGGCAAGCGCGCCAACCGCCCGCCAGCGAGCCCGCCCGAAACGCGCCCGCCGATTGATGTCATCCTCAAGCGCCGGCTCGGCCGCGTGGCCCACGCGAGCCTGGCGGTGGAGACGACCGATCAGACGCAGGCGGCCGAGCCCCTGCCCGTCGCCCCGGAAGACCAGCCGGCCGCATGGTCCGAGAACGAGGCGACCGTGAAGAAGCTCGGGCCGCGCGTCTCGCGGACGGCGCCGAGCCTCCCGGAAATGGCGGCTTCGCTCGATCCGGTGCCGCCGGGGAGCACGGCGTCGGACCAACCGCGCGAACAGGCTTCGGCTCAGCGCACGCCCAAGGCACGTGCGCAGGAGCAGGCGAGCGCGCAGGAGCAGCGCTCGTCCGAGCGGCGCTCGTCCGAGCGGCGCGCCCCGGATCGGCTGGCACCGGCGCGGCGCGATGCCGAGCCCGGCCACGCGGCTGAGGAGACGGCGCGCGCAACGTCCTGGCCCCAGGATGCCGGGCGGCCCGCCGTGCCGAAGCCGGCAACCGCGTCACCCGTGCCGATGCGGGCACAGGCGGCGCCGACGCAACCGGTCGGGGAACCGCCGGTGCCTGCTCCCGCCGCCGCGGAAAGCACCGTATCGCTGTGGCGCAGCCTGGCGCCGGTGGCGGGTGTCGGCGGCGCCGTCGTCGTTCTGTTCTTCTTCGTGCTCGGCGGCTGGGCGGCAACCGCCCAGCTTTCGAGTGCGGCGATCGCCCCCGGTGTGGTCAGCCCGGAGGGTCGCCGGCGCACCGTGCAACACCTGGAAGGGGGCATCATCAACGAGATCCTGGTGAACGACGGCTCTGTGGTCGCGGCCGGCGAGCCCCTGGTGATCCTCGAGGACCTGCGCGACCGTGCCGCCTACAGCATGCTGCAGTCCCAATACTACACGGCGCTCGCGACGCAATCGCGGCTCATGGCCGAACAGATCGGCCTAGATGAGGTGGTGTTCGAGGAAAACCTCCTGGAGGCCGCGCGCCAGGATCGCCAGGTGGCGCAGATCCGCGACGCCCAGAAGGCGGTGTTCGCGGCACGCGGGGCCTCCATCGAACAGCGCCGGGGGATCCTGCGCCAGCGCATCGCCCAGTTGCAGGAGGAGATTGTCGGCCTGGAGGCGCTGATCGCCAGCCAGCAGCGGCAGAGTGCCTTGATCGGCGAGGAGGTCGCCGGTGTCCAAGAGCTGGTCGAGAAGGGCCTGGAGCGCCGGCCCCGGCTTTTGTCCCTGCTGCGCCGTCAGGTCGAAATCGACGGTGAGCGGGCGGAAAACCGCGCCCGTGTGGCGCGGGCGGGGCAGGCGATCGGCGAGACCGAGTTGCAGTTGGAAAGCCTGGAGACGGACCGCCAGGACGAAGTCACCCGCGAGCTGAGCGACCTGCGCCCGCAGCTGTTCGAGGTCGAGGAGCGGATGAGTGCCCAGCAGGACGTTCTCGACCGGACGGTGATCCGCGCCCCGGTGACGGGGGAGGTCGTCGACCTGCAGTTCCGGACCCGGGGCGGCGTCATCCGGCCGGGGGAGCGCGTGCTCGACATCGTGCCCCAGGACGACATCCTTATCATCGAAGCACAGGTTCGCCCGAGCGATGTCGACGACGTCGTCATCGGCGGGCCGGCGCTGGTTCACCTGACCGCCTTCAAGCAACGCAATCTGCCGCGCATCAACGGGTCGGTGATCGACTTGTCGGCCGACCGCTTCCAGGACGAGGTGACCGGACAGACCTACTTCGTCGCCAAGATCAAGGTGAACGACGGCGAGCTTGAGAATATCGGCCAGCCGATCGAGCTGGTGCCGGGCATGCCGGCGGAGGCGATGATCCTGACCGGCGAGCGAACCACGCTCGAGTACCTGGCCGAGCCGTTGACCGAGGTCCTGCGGCGGGGCTTGCGCGAGCCCTGAGGCGGATCACGCCGGCACAAAACGGAATGGGGGCCCGCCCAGGCGTGGTCGAGCCCCCGAGACCGCAGCGGCTGTGCCCTATTCCGGCAGAACCACGGTATCGATGATGTGGATGATGCCGTTGTCGGCCATCACGTCGGCCGAGATGACGGTCGCTTCGTCGATCTTCACCATGCTGCCGGTGGCGTCGACCATCAGCGACTGACCCTGAACGGTCTCCGCTTCCATCGACTTGCCCGCGAGGTCACCGGACATCACCTTGCCGGCAACGACATGGTAGGTCAGGACTGCGATCAGCTGGTCCTTGTTTTCCGGCATGAGCAGGGTTTCGACGGTGCCTTCCGGCAGCTTCGCGAAGGCTTCGTCGGTCGGCGCGAAGACCGTGAACGGGCCCTCACCCTTGAGGGTTTCGACGAGGCCGGCGGCCTTCAATGCCGCGACCAGGGTTTCGAACTGGCCGGCAGCCATGGCGGTGTCGACGATATCGGCGGCCTTGGCGATGGTCGAGGAGAGGACGAGCGGGGCGGCAACGGCGGCGGCCGCGGCCAGGGTCAGGAAACGGGTCATCTGGGTCTCTCCGGGGGTTGTCTCGGTCGGGGGCTTGGCAGCCGACCTTGTGTCTACTGAGAGAGCGATCGACATGGTGCCGTCGCACGGCTGACGAGATAGCTCCCCAGCCATGCGCGTCAATGGATCTCGGCAGTAAAAAGATTCACGGATTTTTAGTGATCCAAGGTGCGTGGCGGTGCGTAGCTTATTTTGTGAAATTAAACCCGTTCCTCCCGTCCATGTGAGGCCATTGTGATCGAGCAAGAACAACTCTCTGATTTTGATAAAATGCTGCTCATTTCTTGTGTCGTATGTCTCTGCCTCATCGCGAAGCTTGGTAGATACGTCGGCGTCGGTGCCTGATCAGGGTTTGATTGACGGTCATGGGTCCTGCTGAAACGTCGGCTCGGTCCGCCAGCCCGGCCATCATCTGGTTTCGCCAGGACCTGCGCCTGGACGACAACCCGGCCCTGGCTGCCGCCATCAGCAGCGGCAGGCCGCTCCTCCCGGTCTTCGTGCTCGACGAGGAGACCCCGGAGCAGTGGGCGATCGGCGGCGCCTCGCGCTGGTGGCTCCACCACAGCCTGGCCGCGCTCGACGCATCGCTCGCCGCCCTTGGCCTGTCGTTGTGCCTGCGCCGGGGTCGGGCGGATGACCGGCTCGATCAGGTGGTTAGCGAAACCGGGGCCGGTGCCGTCTTCTGGAACCGCTGCTACGATCCGTTCTCGATCGCCCGCGACACCGCGATCAAGCAGGCCCTCGTCGCACGCGGCGTCGAAGCACACAGCTTCAACGGGGCGCTGCTCCACGAACCCTGGACGGTTGCCGGCAAGCAGGGCCAGCCGTTGAAGGTGTTTTCGGCGTTCTGGCGCGCATGTCGGGC
>CAYNIS010000159.1:0-5744 GCA_964397055.1 uncultured Rhodospirillaceae bacterium
GTAGAGCCGAGATCGAGGGAGACGGCGTCGAAGCGAACGCCCGGTCGGCCGTCGATCAGCACCTGCCCGCCGGCGAGGTCGAGGCCCGAGACGGCACCATGGACCAGCCGCGCGCCGGCGAAACGGGCCAGCGGACGAAGATCGATGTGGCATTCCCCGTGGGTGTAGTGGCCCGCCAGATAGCCGGGCAGCATCCCGGAATAGGGGGTGACGATATCGCGGCTGATGACGGTGAGGCGGGTGCCGTCCTGCGGACGCATGCCGAAGGCCCTGATGACGGCCACATGGGCATGGCCGCCGCCGACCAGAACGAGGTCGCGGCGCGCGGACGTTTCCTGTCTCTGCATGGTGTCAGTCGATCTCGACCCGATGAATTCCGCGGAACAATCGGCCCTGTTGGTCGAGCCAGTAGAGCGTGCCCCGATCGATGTCGATGTCGAGCGGGTCTTCATGCTTGTTGATGTAGGTGAGGGTGATCCGTCGTTGGACCACTGTCGCCTCCGCCACCCAGCCGCGATGGTCGACGAGATAGATGCGCCCACCGCCGATGGTGAAGGCGCGCGGCTGGAAGCCGAGCGGCAGGGAGTGGCGCGCGCGAATGTCGTCGCCGATCAGCCGTCCGACCCGAACGCGCTCGCGGTCGTCCATCCAGAAGATCAAGCTGCCTTCGACGGCGAGATCGAGGGCGTCGAGCGACCGGCCGAGCATCTTCTGGCCGACCAGCCTGTCGCCGTCGAACCGGGCCTTGCGCACATAGCCGCTGTCGTCGCTCCAGTAGACCTGATCCTGGTTGACCGAGAGCCCGTGGATGTCGGCCGTCCAGTCGACGACCTCCTCGTCCTTCAACTCGTCGTCGTCGATCCGCGCCCGGCGCAGGCGCCTTCTGCGGTCGGCCCAGTAGACGAAGCCGCCGTCGATCGCGAGCGAGAGCGCGTCGATGTCATCGGCGATCAGGACGCGGTCGGTTCGATAGCGCCGGGTCCGGGCATCGCTGTCGATCGGCAGTGCGCTGACAAGCATGGTCAGGGCCAGCAGTACCAGGGCGCGCATGGCGAGGTGCTTCCTTCGCGCAACAGGGGGCGTGTCCGGCCCGTCTCCCTCAACAGCTTGTTAGCAATTCTATCAGAGGATGACGGGGATGACACAGGCCGCCGCTGCTGTCCAACCAGACGACGGCGACCTCTGGACCTGGAGTGTTGCCATGCTGCGGCTTGCTTCCGCCTCTGTCGCTATCGGACTTTCCCTCGGCGCCGGCGGTATCGCCGCGCAGGGGATGACCCCGCAGCAGTTGCTGCAATTGCAGCAGATGCAGCAGATGCAGCAGGGTCAGATGCCGCCGACTGGTGTCCTGTCCGACACCGTCGTGCCAGCCGCCCCAGGGGCGTCTGCCGACCCGAACGCGCCCCTCGGCCCGCCCATCCAGGTGCAGCAGATCCAGCAGCAGCAACAGGAGATGATGCAGGCCCAGATGCGGCGGGTCATGGGCGAGGCGAGCTCGTTCAAAGTCACCGTCGACGGCAACGAGCGCGAGTTCGTTGTCCATCGCCCGGGCGTGATCCAGCCGGGAACGAAGCTGCCAATCGTCATGGCGCTGCATGCGACGGCTGTCGAGCCGAGGCAGATGATCGTCGGCTTCGGTTATCAGCACTGGGTCTCGAACGGCTCCGTCATCATGGTGTACCCGAAGGCGATCAATACCGTCTGGTCGATGGACGGGCAGCCCACCTATCGGGGCGACATGTCCCCCACACATGACGACATCGCCTTCCTCGACACGGTTATCGACATGGTTCTGGAGAAGGAACCAGCCGCGGATCCCGAACAGCTGTTCCTGGTCGGCGCATCGCGCGGCGGCATGATGGTCCAGTACTACCTGCCGAGGTCGAAGCATACCTTCATGGCCGCCGGCTCTGTCATCGGCGCCATGACCAACCAGATCGCCGACAGCTTCAAGCCGACGACCCCGACATCGTTCATGTTCATGCTGGGCGACCAGGATCACATCATGCCGTGGGACGGGACCAGCCAAGGCGAGGAGAAGTTCCAGCTGATCCCGGCGGAGGAAGCCGCCCGAGTGGTCGTGGGCGCCGCGGGAATCAGGGCGGGTGAGCCGGATGGCCTGATGACCTTCGGCAACCGGGTGGCAGCCGACAACTGCACCAACGAGGTGCGTTTCTGGTTCGACGATGATCGGCCTGCCGATGACGTGACAGCGCAAGATACCTTACAGCCCCCTGCCGTCGGTCTGGTTCGCTTGCGTGGCGGCGGTCACTTCCTGCCAGGCGGGTATGGCTGCCGTGACTTCCATCACGCTCAGATCATGTTGAATTTCTTCGGCGAGGTACGCCAAGCCCTGACCGGCCAGGAGCAGTTCGCGAACGCGACGGTCATCGCCGACGTGATCGAGGGTGACGAAACCCTGGACGATGACTTCACGCCGGATGCGGGGCAGGTTCAGGGCACCCCGGAAGCCACCAGCGCGGGTTCCGGGGCGGCCGGCGGCTGATCGACCGAGCAAGGGGAGTGCTGTCCATGACGCGGTTCAATCCGGCGCTTGCCGCTCTTGCCTTCAGCCTGGTCGCGGGGTCTGCCGCAGCACAGGGCGTTTCGCAACAGCAAGGCGTCTCACAACAACAGCTGCTTCAGATGCAGCAGTTGCAGCAGCAGCAGATGATGCAGGCGCAAATGCTGGCCCAGGCCGGCGATGCCAGCACCTACAAGATCAGCGTCGGCGAGCGGGAGCGCGAGTTCATCGTGCATCGCCCGAAGGAGATTCCGGCGGAAACCAGGCTGCCGGTGGTCGTCGCGCTGCACGCCACGGCCGTCGATGCGAAGCAGATGGTCATCGGTTTCGGCTACCAGCACTGGGTCGCCAACGGCTCTGTGATCATGGTCTACCCGGCGGCAATCAACGCCGCCTGGTCGATGGACGGCCAGCCGACTTTTCGCGGCGATATTGCGCCCACCCATGACGACGTCGCCTTCCTGGACAAGGTGATCGACACCGTTCTGGAGAAAGAGCCGGCCGATCCCGAACAGCTGTTCCTGGTCGGGGCGTCGCGCGGCGGCATGATGGTGCAGTACTACCTGCCGCGCTCCCGGCACCAGTTCATGGCGGCGGGGTCCGTCATCGGCGGCATGTCGAGGCAGATCGCCGACAGCTTCCAGTTGCCGACACCGACATCCTTCCTCTTCATGCTGGGGGACGAGGACCAGATCATGCCGTGGGGCGGCACCAGCGTCGGGGAGGAGAGATACCGATTGCTTCCGGCCGAGGAAGCCGCCCGCGTGGTCCTCGGCGCCAACAGCCTCGACCCGGAGAACCCCGCGATCCGGGTGTCATTCGGCAACCGGGTCGCCGATGACAACTGCACGAACGTCATGGACCTGTGGCTCGACGACGAGGAAGAGCCGACGCTGGGGGTCGCCCTGCTCCGCCTGCGCGGCGGCGGCCATTTCGTTCCGGGCGGCTATGGCTGCCGGGACTTTCACCACGCCCAGATCATGCTCAACTTCTTTGGCGAGATCCGGATGGGCCGGACCGGTCAGGAGGTTTTCGAGAACGCGGCAGTGGTCGCCGACCTGATCGAGAGCGACGAGACCGAGGAGGATGATTTCACCCCGGACGCCGGCCTTCTTCAAGGCACACCGGGGCTCGTCCGCGACGGGGGCGACGAAGCCGGCGGCTGATCCGCCCGCTTGGGCTGGTTGACGAGGTGGCGGAAGGAAGTGGGAGTCGAACCCACCAGGCACGTCGAACGCCCCTCAACGGATTTGAAGTCCGCGCTGCACACCGGCACAGAGTTCCCTCCGCGGCCGAGCGTAGGGGCCGCATTGGTCCCGATCAACAGCCCGAGCGCTCAGCACGCAAGCCGGATCGCGGCGCGGTGATCATCCTCCGGCCGGGGCAGCGGCTGGTCGGCGTCGCAGAATTCGAACACCAGGCTGTAGCGATCGCCGGCCTGGACGTCGGTGACCGCATGCGGCGTTGCCGCCTCGAAAGCGACCGCCGAGTTGTGCAGCGGGCGCACCAGGCGGTGCACGTCGAACCGGTCGAAGCTGTTCAGGAACACGAAGTGCCCGCCGTCGGCATCCGTATAGGGGCCGCGACGCAAAGTCATGGTGAGGCGGTGGGTCTCACTGCCGGCCACCTGGTCGTCGTGGACGCCGATGCCGTGGCCGCGTTCCATCCAGTGGCAGATGACCGCGACATGCGGGCGCAGACGCACGTTGAACATCACCTCCATCCGCTGCCGCATCGCGCGGAGCATGTCCTGCGACAGGATGCTTCGAACCTCGGCGGGGGCTTCGGCGTGCTTGTCGGGTGCCAGGATGAATCGCCAGTGTTCGGAGAAGACGGTCGGCGAGTAGGTCCAGGTCTTCGTCGACTCAAGCCAGGAAAGCAGAGTCTCCGCCTCGTGCGGATCGAACACCTGGGAGGTCACGACATAGGGGTAGGGCTCGGCCGAGGCGAGCACCCGGCTCGGGTCGGCGAGGACGCTCATGCCGCTTGCTCGTCGCCGCGGGCCGAGGGGTCCCGAGTCTTCGCCAGGCGTTCCCCGTCGAGGGCCGTACACACCCACTCGCGCACCTGGTAGTCGAGACCGTGGGAACGCGCCAGGCGCAGGAGTTGGCTGCGCTTGCGGATCAGGAATTCAGGCGGGCTGACATCATCCAAGAGGGGTTGGCATTCGGACATTTCCGTCCTCCCGGCCGCGCGATCAAAGCCGCCGTCATTTAGCGATCAACGCTCTCACCGATCAAGTCGCGGGCGATGCGCAGGACCAGTCGCGCTTCCCCTTTCCGCCGGGTCGCCCCCATCCGGTCCAGGAACTCGAGCATGTTGATGGTGACGTTGCGGCCGATCCCCGATCGGTCCCGGTACTCGGCCACGGTGAATGTGCCGTCGGCCGACTCCGCGGCAAGTTCCTCGGCCAGTTCAACGAGTGTCGCCACCGTCTCGGGAAGATAGGCGCGGTTGTGGGTCGCGCGGACCACGAGGCCGAGGCTGCCGGCGCGCGCCAGGAAGTCCTCCAGGTCACTCAGATCCAGCTCCAGTTCGGCCGCGATCTCCCGCGTTCGTGGCGGGCGCAGCCCGGCGTCGGCAAGCAGCGGCAGCAGGCGGTTCCAGACCTCCTCATCCTCCCGGGACAGCCGGGCTCGATGGCCGGGCCGATGGACCACGGCACCTGAGCGGGCGATCTCGCCGGCCTCGATCAGCGACTTCAGCGCGGCCGACAGCGCCGGCCGGCCGAGGCCGAAGGGCAGGTGCTTCAGGATTTCCGGCTCTGTGGGGCCGAGGGCTTGCGGTCGGTCCGCATGGGTCGCGTCGACCGCCGCCAGCGTGCGTGACACAAGCTGCCGCCAATGCTCGGGCGCATAGGCGATCCGGGCGGCTTCCGGCCCCACAACCTTGACAGTGCCGGCGTCGACAAGTCCGCGAAGCTCCGCCCTTGTCAGCGAGCGAGATCGGGCAAAGGCGGAAAGATCGACGCCGGCCGGGCTCGCCGTGGCCAGGGCAGTCAGGGCGGCATCCGGGGCTTCCAGGGCGTAGGCGGAAACCTGGGCGCGACGCTCCGGTCGGGTGCGGCCGCGCGTCGGCGCATAGGCGTCGATCACCCAGCCGCCGCCGAGTGTGCGGGTCGCGGACTGATCGCGGATCACAAAGCGATCGCGGTGCCCGGCGACGATCGGACGGTCGAGGACCAGTTGCGCGTCCGCTTCAGCGCCGGGTCTGACACTGG
>CAYNIS010000159.1:5754-7511 GCA_964397055.1 uncultured Rhodospirillaceae bacterium
CGCCTGCCCCGTGGTGGAGATGGACCGGCGTCCAGTGCTTCAGGACCCGCGCCTCGCTGGCCAGCAGGCGCACGCGCACGTCGAGTCGGCTGGTCGGCTGATCGGCCCCGGGCGCCACGATCCAGTCGCCGCGCTTGATCGCTCCGCGCTCGATCCGATCCCCGGCCAGGTTGAGGGCCGCCCGTTCACCGGCCCGCGCGATCCGCACCTCGCGATCGAGCGCCCGGATCCCGCGAACCCGGGCATTGAAGCCGGCGGGTGCGACGACGACCGTCTCGTCGACCGCGACCTCCCCGGCATAGACGGCGCCGGTGACGACCAGGCCGGCCCCGGCAACGACGAAGGCGCGGTCGACGGCAAGCCGAAACGCGCCGGCCGCGCGTCGTGCCCCGATCTCCCCGGCAAGCCGGTCGATGGTCGCGGCAAGGGCGTCCAATCCCTCCCCGGTCACGCTGGAGACCGGGAAGACCGGCGCGCCGGCCAGGCTGGTTTCGGCCAGGAGGGCATTGATCTGCGCCGAGACGGCGGCCGTGCGGGCCGCATCGACCCGGTCGATCTTGGTCATGGCCACGAGGCCACGGCCAATGCCCATGAGGTCGAGGATCGCAAGATGCTCGCGCGTTTGCGGCATGACCCCGTCGTCGGCGGCGACGATCAGAAGGGCGGCATCGACCGCCGGTACCCCGGCCAGCATGTTGGCGACGAATCGTTCGTGGCCGGGCACGTCGACGAAGCCGAGGCGCGAGCCGTCTTCGCGGGCCGCGTAGGCGAAGCCCAGGTCGATGGTCAGCCCGCGCTTCTTTTCTTCCGGCAGGCGGTCGGTGTCCTCGCCGGTCAGGGCGCGGATCAGCGACGTCTTGCCGTGGTCCACGTGGCCGGCCGTTGCGATGATCATGGCGGGGCGATCACGCCGCCAGGTGGCAAAGCTGGCCCGCCAGGTCGTCCGGCCGTTCGAGGCAGCGGAGATCGAAGATCAGGGCGTCCTCCTGGACGCGCCCGATCACCGGAAGCGGCAGGTTCCGGAACCGTTCGGCCAGTTTCTTCAGGCCGCGGCCCGTGATCGCGACGGCTGCCGAGGGCAGAAGGTCGACCGGCAGGGCGCCAGACCCGATCTGGCTGCGCACCTTACGGATCTCGACGCCGTATCGATTGCCGAGCGCCTCTCGCAGTGGCTCGACCAGATGCTCGGCGGTTGCCCGGATGTCGGCCTCGGCGCGGGTCAGGAGCCGCAGCGAGGGCAGCCGTTCCGGCATCCGGTCCGGGTCGGCGTAGAGCTTCAGCGTCGCTTCGAGGGCGGCAAGCGTGACCTTGTCGCAGCGCATCGCCCGCTTCATCGGGTGCTTCCTGATGCGCTGGATGAGTGCCTTCTTGCCGGCGATGATCCCCGACTGGGGGCCGCCGAGAAGCTTGTCGCCGGAAAACGTCACGACATCGACACCGGCGGCGATCCGTTCGGCCGGAGTGGTCTCGTGCGGCAGGCCCCAGCGTTCCAGGTCGACCAGGGTGCCGGCCCCAAGGTCGTCCACCACCGGCAACTCATGGCGGTGCGCCAGCGCCACCAGATCGGCGATGGGAACCTCCGCCGTGAAGCCCTCGACCACGTAGTTTGAGGTGTGGGCCTTGAGGAGGAGGGCGGTTTTCGGCCCGATCGCCGCCTCGAAGTCCTTCAGATGCGTGCGGTTGGTCGTGCCGACCTCGACCAGGCGGCAGCCCGCCCGCGCCATGATGTCGGGCAGGCGGAAGGCGCCGCCGATCTC
>CAYNIS010000160.1:0-7508 GCA_964397055.1 uncultured Rhodospirillaceae bacterium
CGTCGCTCGGACCCTGTTTCGGCATGAAGGGCGGGGCGACCGGCGGCGGCTATGCCCAGGTCGTGCCGATGGAGCAGATCAACCTGCACTTCACCGGCGACCTGCATGCCATCGGGGCTGCCCACAATCTCCTGTCGGCGATGATCGACAACGCGCTCCATTGGGGCACGGCCAAGGGGCTCGACCCGCGCCGGGTCACCTGGCCCCGGGTCATGGACCTCAACGATCGGGCGCTGCGCAACATCACGCTCGGCCTCGGCGGTCCGGCCCATGGTGTCCCGCGCGAGGGGCGCTTCGACATCACGGTCGCGTCCGAGGTGATGGCGATCCTCTGCCTTGCCCGCGACTACGAGGATCTGAAGGCGCGCCTGGCCCGCATCGTCGTTGGCGAGACGGCGACCGGCACACGGGTCACCGCCGGCGATCTGGATGCGGCCGGGGCGATGGCCGCCCTGTTGAAGGACGCCTTCCTTCCCAACCTGGTCCAGACGCTGGAGGGCACGCCGGCCTTCGTCCATGGCGGCCCCTTCGCCAACATCGCCCATGGCTGCAACAGCGTGATGGCGACCCGGCTGGCGCTCAAGCTCGCCGACTACGTGGTGACCGAAGCGGGCTTCGGTGCTGATCTCGGGGCGGAGAAGTTCTTCGACATCAAGTGCCGTCTGGCCGGGCTGAAGCCAGATGTGGCGGTCGTGGTCGCGACGGTCCGGGCGCTGAAGATGCATGGCGGTGTCGCCAAGGGTGACCTTGGGACGGAAAACCTCGAAGCGCTCGATCGCGGCTTCGCCAACCTCGAACGCCATGTCGAGAACCTCCACAAGTTCGGCATCCCGGTGTCCGTGGCGATCAACCGCTTTTCCTCCGACAGCGACAGCGAGCTTGCCCAACTGCGCGAGGCGGCGCTCGGCCTCGGTGTCGAGGCCCATATCTGCAGCCACTGGGCCGACGGCGGCGCCGGGGCGGAGGCCCTCGCGAACGACGTTGTGGCGCTGACCGGGTCCGGGACACCGCGCTTCCACCAGCTCTATCCCGACGCGCTGCCGCTGGCGGACAAGATGCGCAAGGTTGCGACGGAGCTCTATGGGGCGGCCGACATCGCGATCGCGCCCAAGGCCCATCGCATGCTGGAGAAGCTGGAGGCGGACGGCTTCGGCAACCTGCCCGTCTGCATGGCCAAGACCCAGTCCAGCTTCTCCGCGGACCCCGCGCTCCTCGGGGCGCCCAGCGGCCATACCGTGCCGATCCGGGAGGTCCGGCTGTCGGCAGGGGCCGGCTTCGTCGTCGCCCTGTGCGGCGACATCATGTCGATGCCGGGTCTGGCCCGGGTGCCGGCGGCAGCCGCGATCGACATCGATGCGGACGGCATCATCAGCGGGCTTTTCTGAAACACATGGCGCGAGAAAAACACCGAGCCCCGGGACCGGTGCTTGCCGCGAGCGATGGCCGATGGCAAGCCATGCGCGGGAATTCTCGTCGCCAAGGGGACCTTCGATGGGCAAGCGTTCGATAATGCTGGCGATCGCCGCGGCGGTCGGTGTTTCCGCCGGGCCGGCGCTGGCCCAAGGGTCGGGCATCGTCGAGTATGTCGAGGAAGGCTACGAGGAGACCCCGATCGAGGCCGCCGCCGCCGCCGGCTGTCCGCCGGCCGGCGTCACCCCGCTGCCTTATCGGCTGGCGAGTGAGCCGCGGCTCTATCAGGTCATCTGCACGCAGAACTTCGACGCCTTCTCGGTCGCCGGGTCGACGACGCGCACGGAGCGCTTCGCCATCGTGCAGTGCGTCCAATGGGGCTGCCACGTCAGCTCGATCATCGCGCGGCCGGGTATCCGGACCCGCTGATCCCGGACCCGCTGATTCCGGCACCGCGTCCGCCCGCCCGCGGACGCGCGCCCGGGACTCCGCAGAAACCCCGCACCAACGCGTTCGCGTTCGGCGATCAAACTGTCTATACCTCCGGGCCAACATCGTCGCGTGGCCCATGAATCCCCCCATGTCGCTCCAGGTTCCGTTCTCCAGCCGGTATCGGCGCTTCGACCGCAATGAGTGGCAGAAGCTGGGCCAGGGTGTCGTCAGCACCATCGGCCCTGAGGAACTCGACGGCCTGCAGTCGCTCAACGATCCGCTGTCGCCGGAAGAGATCGCGACCATCTACCTGCCGCTGGTCCGCCTGATCGACCTCCATATCGAGGGGACGCGGGCCCTGTTCCGGGCCCGACGGGAATTCCTGTTGCCGGAAGCCGAACGTGCGCGGCCCGGGCGTCCGACCCCGTTCGTGATCGGCATCGTCGGCTCCGTTGCCGCTGGCAAGTCGACGACCGCCCGCCTCCTGACCCGGCTCCTGTCCCAGGCCGGACCGGATCGCCCGGGCGGTCGCCAGGTCGACCTGGTGACGACCGATGGCTTCCTGATGCCGAATGCCGAGCTTGAGCGGCGCGGCATCATGAACCGCAAGGGGTTCCCGGAAAGCTACGACCGGGCCGCGATGCTGCGCTTTCTGACCTCGGTCAAGTCGAGCCTGCCGGCGGCGGCGCCGGTCTATTCGCACCTTCACTATGACATCCGCCCGGGCGTCACTCAGAAGGTCGAGACCCCGGATGTGCTGATTTTCGAGGGGCTGAACCTCTTGCAGCCCCCGCCGCTGAAGGAGACCGGGGCGGCGCCGCTCTACGTCTCCGACTTCCTCGACTTCACGATCTATGTCGATGCCGAGGAGCCGATCCTGAAATCCTGGTACCTGGAACGCTTCATGACCCTGCGCCAGACCGCGTTCCAGAACCCCGAGTCCTATTTCCGCCGCTATGCCGAACTCAGCGAGCGCGAGACGCTGACCTTCGCCGAACGGCTCTGGCGCGATATCAACGCCGTCAACCTGAGCGAGAACATCCTACCGACGCGCAGCCGCGCCATGCTGATCCTGCACAAGGCGGCGGATCACCGGATCGACAGCATCCATCTGCGCCGCCTTTAGGAGCGCGCCGTCCCTGGGAGCGCGCTGGCTGGCAAGCTTCAGCCGGCCAGGACCGAGGCGGTGCCGATCCAACCCAGCTTCTCCAGCGCGCGGCGACAGTCCAACCCCTGGTCGAGGGCGAAGCCCTCCGCCCAATCACCCATGTCCGCCTGGGCCTCGGCAACCGTGACCGACGCGATCGGATGATCGGGCGAGCCGAGACGCGCGGCGAGGGCCCGTGCAACGGCGACATAGGGTGCCTGCGCGTCGCCGGCGGCATTGAACGCTTCCCCGGAATCGCCGTGGTTGATCGCCTCGATGTAGAGCTCGGCGAGATCGGCCGCATGGACCCAGGCCGCCCGTGCTTGCGGGTCGCCGATGATCTCGATCGGCCGGCCCGCCCGGATGGCGTCGACGTAGCCGGCGATGGCGCCGCCGTCCTCCTGCCAGACGAGGCCCGGGTGAATGATGACCGGATAAAGGCTCGGCGTGTCGCGCAGCCGCTCTATGTGGTCGGCTGCCCAGGTCCACGACGCCGGCGGGGAGAGCGGGTCGGTCTCTTCGGCCAGATGATCGCCGGTCCGGCCGTAGAGCCAGGCGCCGCCGGTATAGGCCATGCGCAGCGGCTCGTCCCCGTCCTCCGCCCAGTCGGACAGCGTGTGAAGGAACTCCGCCTCGATCGCGGCCATGTCCGGGCTGAAGCCATTGGCGGCATGGACGACAGCCGTCACCGATCCGCGCGGCGGCAGCCACTCGGCGGCGGTTTCGATGCTGCCGCGGATCGGCTTGGCCCCAAGGCTGGAAATGGCCGCGGCACTGTCGGCCGTGCGGGCGACACCGACCACGCGCAGGCCCTGGCCGACCAGGAGCCTGGTTACCGCGGCTCCGATGAGGCCGGTGGCCCCGGTGACGAGGACGGTCATGTCGGCTGGGCGGAAACGCCGCCTATCCGCGCCAACGGCGGGTGTCGCCGAGATCGAAATGGGTGAAGCCACGCCCGGGATAGATGCCGACACCGCCGGGCAGGAAGGTCGCGAGGTCCTTACCGATCGCCGTGTTGTCCAGGTCCGGAACATGAATATCCAGGGCCAGGCCCTTGATATGATAGGAATTCCGTGCAGCGCCCTCGAGCCGTGAGTTGGTTTCGCGCGTGCGGTAGCCGCTGGTCACGACGATCTGCGGGACGTGGTAGCGCCAGTGCAGGACAAACAGGATGTCCATCAGGCGCGGGTGCATCACCTTCACCTTGTTCGCCCGGTGATCGCGGACGACCTTGGAGAAGCGCAGGATCCCGTCGATCAGGTACTGGCCGTTGTCGGCATAAAGGCCGCGAAAGGTCTCGCCGGTCGGCTGGAAGACGACACTGACCGCCCGGCGCTGATCCAGGCCGGTCTGGGCGAACGCCGGGGTCGGCAGGCTGGCCGCACCGACGGCGGCGGCGAAACCACCGATCATGTCGCGTCTCGTGACCATCGCGGGATTGCCCCCTTGTTCGTCCACGTCGACGCCCCTCCCGTCGCAAGCCCGTGGACCCGTCATTCCCTTGCGATTTCAACCTGCTACGCCCTTCGTTTATGAATGGTCAACAAGCGGTCGAACCCTGGCTACGATTTGCCCGGGACGGAGTTGCTGCACTGCCACGACTGGACCCGGGCTCGGTCGCTGGGGAATAGTCGTGATCGCGCCCCGTCGTCGCCGGTGCTGCCGCTTCGCGCCCGCGTCCCCCATGGCCCTTCTTCTGGAACCCAGCTCATGCGCGTCTTCATCGCCTGCCTCGGTACCGAGACCAACACCTTCTCGCCGCTGCCCACGGGTCTTGAAACCTTCGAGGAGCGGATGCTGTTCCGGGGCGATGCGACCCAGCGCACACCCAACCTGTTTTCCGAGCCGATGCATGTCTGGCGCAAGCTTGCCGAGGCCGACGGCCATGAGGTGGTCGAGGGGCTGGCGGCCTTCGCCGAACCCGCCGGCCTGACCGTCGGAACGGTGTTCGAACAGTTGCGCGACGAGCTGGTCGCCGGGCTGGAGGCCGCGATGCCGGTCGACATGGTGCTCTTGTCGATGCACGGCGCCATGGTCGCGGGCGGCTACGACGATGCGGAAGGGGAGGTCATCGCCCGCGTCCGGGAAGTGGTCGGGCCGGATGTCCCGGTCGGCGTGGAATTCGACCTGCACTGCCAACTGACCGAGCAGAAGGTGGCCGCGGCCACCGCGATCGTCACCTTCAAGGAATACCCGCACATCGACGCCCCCGACCGCGCGGCGGAGGTCTATGACCTGGTCAAGCGGACAGCCCTGGGGGAGATCAGGCCGGTCATGTCGGTCTGGGACACCCGCATGATCAGCGTCTGGCGCACCCCGCAGGAGCCGGTGCGCAGCTTCGTCGACAAGATGGCGGGGCTTGAGGGCAGGGACGGCATCCTCTCGGTCTCCTTCAGCCATTGCTTCCCGTGGGCCGACCTGCCGGATGTCAGTGCCAAGATGCTGGTGATCGCCGACGGCGATGCCGCGAAGGCCGCGGCGCTGGCCGAAAGCCTCGGCCGGGAGGTCTGGGCGATGCGCAACGAAACCCATCCGGTCCACGACACGATCGACGAGGCGATCGATTTCGCCGGCGGCGGCCACAATGGCCCGGTCGTCTGTGCCGATGTCTCCGACAATGCCGGCGGCGGGGCGCCCGGCGATTCGACCTTCATCCTGAAGCGCCTGATCGAGCGTGGGGTGGAGAACGTTGCCTCCGGCCTCTACTGGGACCCGGTCGCCGCCCGTTTCTGCATCGAGGCCGGGGAGGGGGCGACCCTCGACCTTCGCCTCGGCGGCAAGTGCGGGCCGATGTCGGGCGATCCCGTCGACCTTTCCGTAACGGTCCGGGGTATCCGGCGCGGGGCCGAACAGAGCTTCGGCACCGCCAAGGGGTCGATGGGCGATGCCGTATGGGTGTCCGCCGGCACCATCGACCTCGTCATCATCACTCGGCGCACCCAGTGCTTCCACCCAGATGCGTTCACCCAGTTCGGCATCGATCTCGCGACCAAGCGCATGGTGGTGGTGAAGTCGAGCCAGCACTTCCATGCCGGTTTCGCGCCGATCGCCTACGCCGTGCGCTACGTCGCGGCCCCGGGGGCGATCACCCCGGACTTCGGCAGCCTGCCGTTCAAGCGGATGACCAAGCCCTATTGGCCCAAGGTCGAAGATCCCTGGGCCGCTGAGTGAAGTTCCAAGTGCCTGAACAACACCAAGAACTTTGGAGGAACCGCCCAAGATGGCCCGTCTGCCCTATGTCGATCCGGACAGTCTCGACCCGGATACCCGCAAGATTCTGGACAAGCAGCCGCCGCTGAACATTTTTCGCACGCTGGCGCATGCCGGAAACGCCTTCCATCAGTTCTCGCGCATGGGGAATGCCCTGCTGTTCCGCAGCGATCTCGACCCGATACTGCGGGAGATGGCGATCGTGCGCGTCGGCCTCCTGTCGGAAGCGGTGTACGAGGTCGACCAGCACGAGCGGATCAGCCGCAAGATCGGCATGGACGAGGCGAAGCTGCAGGCGCTGAAGAATGGCTCGGCCGATCCGATCTTCACCGATCTCGAGCGTCTGGTGATCCGCTTCGCGGAGGAACTGGTCGCCGGCCCGCGCGTGACCGAGGAGACGTTTCGCGCCTGCCAGCAGCATTTCGACAACCGGCAGATGGTCGAACTGACGCTCACCTGCGGCTTCTACCTGATGACCGCCCGCTTCCTGGAGACCATGCAGGTCGACCTGGAGGACGCGGCGACCGAAACGCTGGATGTCTAAGCCCGGGTAAGCTCGGCGACGGCCGCCGGGGTGCCGGGCAGGACATGGCGCTCGACCTCGGCCGCCGGCAAACCCAGGTGGTCGGTCAGGAGGGCCGTGGCGAGTGCCCGCAGATCCAGGGTCGGGGCCAGATCCCGACCTTCGGAGAGTCGGTCGAGGCCCGGCCAGTCAGCGAGTACCCGGCCACCGTCGACGGCCCCGCCCAGAAGAAGGGCGACCCCGCCGGTGCCATGGTCGCTGCCGCCGGTGCCATTGGCGGCGACCGTGCGTCCGAACTCTGTCATCACCAGGACGGCCGTTTTCGCCCACACCGGACCCATGGCATCGGCAAGCTCCGCCAGTCCGTTGCTCAGGTCCTTCAGGCGATTGAACAGCTGCCCGCCGGTCGTCCCCTGATTCGCATGGGTGTCCCAGCCGCCGATCGAGGCGACGGCGATGCGCGCCTGTCCCTCGTCCGCCATCATGCGCGCGAGCGGGGTCACCACGTCGCCGAAGCGGCGCAATCGGCCGCCCCTTATCCCCTCCATGGCGGAGGCGGCCATCGCCCGGCTTTCGACCCCCTGCGCGAGGGCCTGGTGGAACAGGGGATCGGCTGCGTAGAGGTTTGCCAGCGTGTCGATCAGGTCCGTCGCATCCATCGCCCGGCCACCGGGCGTGAAGCTTGCGACCGGGGCTTCGCCGCGCAGCAGGAGCGGTACCTCGTTCCCGATCGACAGTGCATAGGTCGGGTCCGCCCCCTGGACCAGCGCCACGGCCCGGTTGAGC
>CAYNIS010000161.1:0-7503 GCA_964397055.1 uncultured Rhodospirillaceae bacterium
GAGGGCGGCGACCGTCTGGGTCGAAGAGGCCTCCGGCGTGATCACCCCGCGCCCGATCGTGATCGGGCTCGCCGACCTTGCAACCAGCGAACTGCTGGCCGGCGATCTCGACGCCGGGGACCGGCTCGTCACCCGCATCCGCGCGCGTGGCGGTGCCGCCGCCGGAAGCGGCCGCAGGGGCGGGCAATGAACCTGGGTGCCGATGGCGCGGGCCCGACGGCGGCCCGGATCGATTGCCGTGCCTTGCAGAAAATCTACCGGATGGGCGACACGGAGGTCCGCGCCCTGGACGGCGTCACCACGGCGATCGAGGCGGGCGAGTATGTCGCGGTCATGGGCCCCTCGGGCTCCGGCAAGTCGACCTTCATGAATCTCCTGGGTGCCCTCGACAAACCGACGGGCGGCGAAATCCGGGTCGGCGCCGACCGCCTGGCGGAGATGTCCTCAAGCGCTCTCGCCCGCTTCCGCAATCGCATGATCGGGTTCGTCTTCCAGCAATTCAATCTCCTGGCCCGGACCACCGCCCTCGACAATGTGCGCCTGCCGCTGCTCTACGCCCGGCCGCCGCCGTCCGACATCGACCAGCGCTGCCGGCGTGCGCTCGACCGCGTCGGGCTGGGCGATCGGCTGCACCATGAGCCCTCCAAGCTCTCCGGCGGCCAGCAGCAGCGCGTGGCCATCGCCCGCGCCCTTGTCAACGACCCCGCGATGATCCTGGCGGACGAGCCGACGGGGGCTCTGGACAGCCGCACGTCGGAGGACATCCTCGGCATCTTCCGGGAGATCAACGAGAGCGGGATCACCGTCATCCTGGTGACCCACGATGCCGGCGTTGCCGGGCATGCCCGGCGCCTGATGCGCTTTCACGACGGCCATCTGGTGGAGGACAGCCGATGACGCTGATCAACTGCCTGGCCGTGGCACTGACGGCGATCCGCCTCAATGCGCTGCGCAGCCTGCTCACCATGCTCGGCATCATCATAGGGGTCGCCGCTGTGATCGTCATGGTCTCGGTCTCGGTCAGTGCGCGCCTGCAGATCGAAAAGACCATCGCCCAACTCGGCACCAACATGATCATCATCCAGCGCGGCGCCAGCTGGCGGCAGGGCCGTTCAGGCGGGCGCGGCAGCGCTCCCCCGTTCTCCGACCGGGATGTCGAAGCCCTGCGGGGCCTGGACAACGTCACCGCGGCCGCCGGCATGGTGCGCTCCAGCGCCACGCTGGTCGCCGGCGGTGCCAACTGGTCGACCCAGGTGGCTGGCACGGAGCCCGGCTATTTCACCGCGCGCGACTGGGAAATCGCCCGCGGCCAGGGCTTTACCGAGGCGGACATCCGCGTCGGCGGCAAGGTCGCGGTGATCGGCGGCACCGTTGCCGACGAACTGTTCGGCGACGCCGACCCCGTGGGCCGGCAAATGCGCATCAACGCCACCCCGTTCGTCGTGATCGGGGTCCTGGAGCGCAAGGGCGAGACCTCCTGGGGGCAGGACCAGGACGACCTCGTCCTGGTGCCGCTGACCACTGCCCGGCGACGGATCATCGGCCGCAACGGGCCGTTCGACGTGCATCAGATGTACGCCAAGATCGCGGACCAGGCCCGGCTGTCGGAGGCGGCGTCGGCGATCGACGACTATCTCCGCGGCGCCCGCCGGCTGGGGCCGCGCGACGATCGCGACTATCGGATCCAGAACCTGACGGAACTGATCAACGCGCGCACCGAGACCTTGCGCATCTTCGGCCTGCTCCTGGCGGTGACCGCCGTGGTCGCCCTGGTCGTCGGCGGCATCGGCATCATGAACATCATGCTGGTCTCGGTCACCGAGCGGACGCGGGAGATCGGCCTCAGGCTTGCCGTCGGCGCCAGTCGCCGCGACATCCTCCTGCAATTCCTGGTCGAATCCATCACCCTCTGCCTGATCGGCGGACTGATCGGCATCGGCATCGGGATCGGCGTCGTGGTCGGCACCGCCCGGGTCGGCGACTGGCCGCTGGTGATCGATCCGGAAGTCGTGCTGGGGTCGATCGCGGCGGCGGCCGCCGTCGGCATCTTCTTCGGCTACTACCCCGCCCTGCGCGCCTCCCGGCTCGAGCCGATGGAAGCCCTGCGCTACGAATAGGCGCGCCGGGCAAGCCTCAGGCCGGATCGGCCGGCCGGCGGTCGACGAGGCCGGTCGCGCCCTCGAACAGAGCCGCGATGCGCAACAGGTCGGCGTCCGCCCGGAAGCGCCCGACGATCTGCAGGCCGATCGGCAGCCCCTCCGGACTGAAGCCGGCATTGACCGTCACCGCCGGATGGCCGGTCAGGTTGAACGGCATGGTCCACGGGAACCAGTTCGCGCGGACATCCGGGTAGGCCACGCCGTCCATGTCGAGCGGGTCGAAGAGGTCCTGGTCGATCGGCAGGGCCGGGCGCGACAGGGTCGGCGTGAGGAGATAGTCCGCCGCCTCGAACAGCGACTGGACATGCCGGAACAGGCGCGCCCGATCGAACATGGCCTGCTGGTAGTCCATGCCGCTGACGTCCCGGGCGAGGGAGAGCTGGCGCAGGAACGTCTCGCTCAGCCGGTCCGGATCGCGGTCCGCCATCGGCTGGAAGCGCGCGCGCCACGTCGTGTGATTGATCGCCCGCCAGATCGGTTCGACGTCGAAGGCGGCACCGTCGAACTCCCCGATTTCGGCACCCAATCCCTGGAACCTGACGAGCGCCTGGTCGAATGCCCCCTGAACGGCCGCGGAGATCGGGCGGCCCGGCGGGGCCGCCGCGGCCAGGATGCGGACACCGGAAAGGCCGCCATCGCTTGCGGCGGCCGCGGCAGGGTAGTCGGGCACGGGCACACCGACCGACCAGGGATCGCTGGCGTCCGGGCCCGCCATCGCCTGCAGCATCAGCGCGGTGTCGGCGACGTCCCGGGTCATCGGCGTGACATAGGTGTAGTTGCCGAACGCGTCCGGAACCTGGCTGTGCGGGATCGTGCCCAGGCTTTGCTTCAGTCCGACCATGCCGTTGACCGCGGCCGGGATACGGGTCGACCCGCCCCCGTCGGTCGCGACCGCCAGCGGCCCGATCCCGCTTGCCACTGCCACGGCCGCCCCGCCACTGGACCCTCCGGAACTGTGGGCGAGGCTCCAGGCATTGGGCGTGCGCCCGAACAACGGGGAGTCGGTCAGGCACTTGGTCCCGAATTCCGGCGTCGTCGTCTTGCCGAAGACGATCGCCCCGGCCGCGCGCAGCCGTGCGATCGCAACCGCGTCTTCGGCCGGAACGTTGTCCTCGAACAGAAGCGAGCCGAAGGTGGTGCGCAAGCCGGCGGTGTTGACGATGTCCTTGACGCTGACCGGGATCCCGTGGAGCAGGCCGAGCGTGCCACCGTCCATCACCGCCTGTTCGGCCCTGGCGGCGGCAGCCAGGGCGGCCTCTCCGTCGAGCGTGATGAAGGGGTTGAGGGACGGCTGCAACCGCTCTGCCCGGTCCAGGACCGCACGCATGACGTCAAGCGGGGAGACCTCCCTGGCCCTGATCATCCTGGCGAGCCGGACTGCCGATAGCCGGCAAAGCGCGTCATCCGTCATGTCCGCTTCCCCTGGCGCAGTTTCCGGCCAGACTGAACCAGTCTGGCAGTCCGGAATACGCGCACCCCTTCGTAGCGCAAGTCGTCGTTGCAGACGGATGAAGTCGGCTCGGGATTTGCGCCGGATCACCCGTTGGGACCGAAGCGGAAGCCTCATGGGGTCGGGGCGCGCTGTCAAACCCGCCGCGTCGCGTTAACGATTGCGGGCGAGCTCTCTCGACAAGGAAAAGTGGCCCGCTCCTGGAAGCGGGCCAGTCTCGCCTGCGCTGGCAAGAGCCGGTAGCGCCAGCGCAGGCCCTGATTGGTTAACCGGCAGGCGGCCAAACGGTTGCGGGTCCTGCGGTCAAAGTTCTGAGCGGCCGGGGGCCTCGGCGGGCGGACCCGGTCGGTTTCGGCCAGCCCCTGCGATCGCCGGCTGCCCGGTCACACCAGGGGCGACGCGGCGAGGACCGCGGTTCCGGCCATCAGGAGGACGACGACGGTCATGGCGGCGATCATCCGATACAGCATGTGCCAAGTCCCTTGGATCGAACGGTCGGCGGCGCACCCTTGTCGGACCCGCGCCACCCTTTTCATGACGAAAACATGTAGAGGCGGCCAGGAAACCGCCAATGCATGTCACCTATCGATTTTCTTCAAACTCACGCTCTGATCTTGTCCAAGACCCACCCCGTCGAACTGATCAGCTTTGCGGCAGTATTCTTGCGGTATCCCAGCCGACGACCCGGCACTTGACCGCCACCGTTCGACCCTTTCCTCTTCCTGACGGATTTAGTGGCCAGCGAGCCGAGGGCGGAAGGAAGAGCGATGACAGCGCCGGATCAGACGGAACCCGTGGTGACGATCGAGGATAGCGACCGGGTGCGGCTCGTGACCCTCAATCGACCGGCCGCCCTCAATGCCTTCAACGACGCGCAGTATGATGGCGCGCGGCAGGCTCTGGAGTATGCGAGGCGACGCGACGACATCGCGGCGGTGGTGATCACCGGCGCCGGCCGCGCCTTCTCCGCCGGCCAGGACTTGGCAGAGCTGATCGACCAGCCGGTGCACGCCGACGGCGCCGCCCATGGCTTCGCCCCCTTCATCGACACGCTCGCCGGATTCGAGAAGCCGCTGATCGCCGCCGTCAACGGCCTGGGGGTCGGGATCGGCCTCACCCTCCTGCCGCACTGCGATCTGGTCCTGATGGCCGAGTCCGCGCGGCTCAAGGCGCCGTTTGCTGCCCTCGGCGTGACCGCGGAGGCGGCATCCACCTACCTGCTCCCCTCGTTGGTCGGCTGGCAGAACGCCGCCTCCGTTCTGTTGCGCGGGGAATGGGTCTCCGCCGCCGAGGCGAAGGAGATGGGGCTCGCCTGGCGGGTGCTGCCGGACGGGGAGCTGTTGGAGGAGACCATGGCGATCGCCCGCCAGATCGCCGCCCAGCCGATCCCCAGCCTGATTGCGACCAAGCGGACCATGCTGGCCGCCCGCGCCGCCCAGGTGGCAGCGGCCCGCGCGGCGGAAACGGCGGAGTTCGAGAAGCTGCGCGGCGGCCCCGCCAACCAGGAAGCGGTCGCCGCATTCCGCGAGGGGCGCCCGCCCGACTTCACCAAGCTCGCCGGCTGAAGCGGTTTCAGGCCGTCCGGCAGAGACTTGGGTTAGGCCGGCACTTCCTGGCCGTCCCAGGCAAAGCAGCGCCCGCTGCCTTCGGGGCCGAGGCCGTCCAGCACACGGAGCATGGACGCGGCGGCGAACTCCGGCGTGAACAGCTTGCCGTCGGGCACGTTGCCCTGAAACGGTTTCGAGAGATCGCTGTCGACCGTGCCCGGGTGAAGGCCGACGACGACGGCATCCTTGTTGCGCCGCGCCATCTCGATCGCGAAGTTGCGGATCAGCATGTTCAGCCCGGCCTTGGACGCCCGGTACGCGTGCCAACCGCCCAGCCGGTTGTCGGAAATGCTGCCGACCCGGGCCGACAGGGCCGCGAACACCGCGCGCCGGTCGCGCGGCAGAAGCGGCAGGAAGTGCTTGGCGACCAGCGCCGGGCCGATCGTGTTGATGCGGTAGATGTCGATCAGCGCCTCCGCCGTCAGCGACCGCCACGATTTCTCCGGCTGGTGGGCGCCGGTGTGGAGGACACCGGTCGCGACGATGACGAGGTCGAGCGGTCCGCCGATGTCCTGGGCTGCGGCAGCGACCGAGGCCTCGTCGGTGATGTCGACGACGAGGTCGGTGATCTTGCGGTGCCGGGGCGGCGGGCGCGTGTTCGTCGCGGCATAGAGGCGACCGACTCGGTCATTGTCGGCGATCAGGCGCGCGAAGGCGCCGCCGATGCCGCCGCCTGCCCCGAACACCGCCGCCCGCGCGTCTTCCGGCAGGCTGTTCAGATCGAATTCACCCGCAATCGGTGACTGTGCTGCTGCTGTGATGTCGTTCATGGGAGTTTTTACGGCGGCCGGCCGGCTCCGGATCGGGGGGCTTGCTGTTGCGCCGCACCCTTGACCACTCTCTGAAGAGTTCGTGTCTGGGAGGTGGTGATGCGGGAAACCCTTTGGAGCTGCTGGCGCCTCGCCAGGTTCGCGGCGCCTGCCCTCTTCTTCCTTGCGGCACTTGGCCCCAGGCCGGCGCAGGCCCATCCCCACGTCTGGGTCGATGTCGAGGTCGAGGCCGAGGTCGTCGACGGTGCGCTCGTCGCTCTGCGCCAGCGCTGGTACTTCGACCCGATGTTCTCGAACCTCCTGATGGCCGATTTCGACTCCGACGGCGACCAGGTGTTCAACGCGTCTGAGGTCGGGCGTCTTCGCGACACGGTCTTCGCGCAGTTGAAGTCGGCGTTCCTGTTCA
Organism: uncultured Rhodospirillaceae bacterium; assembly: GCA_964397055.1. Lineage (GTDB taxonomy): Bacteria > Pseudomonadota > Alphaproteobacteria > CAYNIS01 > CAYNIS01 > CAYNIS01. The sequence goes on from CAYNIS010000161.1 coordinate 6,393, forward strand.
CCGACATCCGGCTCGGCGGGGAGCGCCTGTCCCAGGGCGAGGCGACCGGCTTCGAAGCCTGGTACATCCCGGAGACCGGGGAGGCGGAGATCGCCTTCACCCTGCCGCTGGCGAACCCGGCAGCCCTTGACCAGGGGCCGCTGCGCTACGCGGTCTACGACCCGACCATCTATGTCTGGTTCATGATCAACGGGGCCGACGCCCTCGCCCTCGACGCCGACACCGGCGGTGCCTGCGCGATCTCGCACGATCCGGAAATGGTCGACCACGACTTCGGTGCCGTGGTCAGTTCCGGCCTCGTCTCCGTCGGTTGTGGCGGGAGCTGAGGCGAGAGATGCGCGCCTGGGCCGCCCTCCTGCTCCTGCTGGCAATCGTGATCGGGCCCGGTCCGGCCGCGGCGGAGACCAACTATTTCGGTCGCCCGGCGGAGAGCCCGCCGCCAGCGGCGGAGCTGGAGACGCAGGGCGCGGCGCAGAGAAAGGCGCCGAGACAGACGCAGACCCAACCGTCACCGGCGATTTCCGGCGGGGCCGCGGGCCTGGTGGTGCTGAGCGCTCGCCTGCAACACCGCTTTCACCGCTGGCTGACGGCGGAGGTTGAAGCCCTTGGCGAAGGCGGCTCGTGGTTTGCCGCCCTGGGCCTGATCGTCGCCTCCGCCCTCTATGGCGTCTTTCACGCAGTCGGGCCGGGTCACGGCAAAGCCGTGGTCAGCGCCTACTTCCTGTCCCATGGCGGGCGCCTGACGGATGGCATTGCGATGGCCGCCGGCATCGCCGCCACCCAGGCCGTGGTCGCGATCACCGCGGTCTCGGTTCTGGCGATTGCGGTCGACGCATCACGCGGCAGCCTGATCGACAGCGTGGTCTGGCTGGAGGTGGCAAGCTACGGCCTGATCCTGGCCATCGGCGCGGCCATGCTGTGGGCGGCAGCGCACGGCCGCGATCTCTGCTGTGACCACGCGCACGAGCCGGGCCATCGCCACCACGATCACGCCTACCATCATCACGGGCACCATCATCACGCGCACCACCACCATGGACAACACCATCACGGGCAAGACTTCGCGGCCGGGCACCCGGCCCTCGTCGCGGTCGCCGCGGGCTTGAGACCC
>CAYNIS010000162.1:0-7497 GCA_964397055.1 uncultured Rhodospirillaceae bacterium
AGAAGGACTGGGAGGCCAACCAGCCGGCCCAGCTGACCAAGGTCCTGGGTGTCCTGGAGGGCATCAAGGCGGCCTTCGACGGGTCGGCCGCGGGCGGCAAGAAGGTCTCCCTCGCCGACCTGATCGTCCTCGGCGGCGGGGCCGCGATCGAAAAGGCGGCGAAAGATGCGGGTCATGAGGTCGTCGTGCCGTTCACGCCGGGCCGCGCCGACGCCACCGACGCGCAGACCGACGTCGACAGCTTCGCCGTCCTGGAGCCGCGCGCCGACGGCTTCCGCAACTATGTGAAGGCAGGGCCGCACAGCCTGTCGGCGGAGGAGATGCTGGTCGACAAGGCCCAGCTGTTGACCCTGACCGCGCCGGAAATGACCGCCCTGGTCGGCGGCATGCGCGCCCTCGACGCCAATGTTGGCAGCACTCCGCATGGCGTCTTCACCAAGCGGCCGGGCCAGTTGACCAACGACTTCTTCGTCAACCTGCTCGACCTCTCGACCGAATGGCAGCCGGTCTCCCCGGCCGCCGAGGTGTTCGAGGGCAAGGACCGGAAGACCGGCGCGGTCAAGTGGACGGGGACCCGCGTTGACCTGGTGTTCGGCTCGAACTCCCAGCTCCGGGCCCTCGCCGAGGTCTATGGCGAGGCCGGCGGCGAGGCGAAGTTCATCGCGACCTTCGTCGCCGCCTGGAACAAGGTCATGAACCTCGACCGGTTCGATCTCGCCTGAGACCAGAACCGATACCAGGGTTCGGGCTTCGCACGCGAAGCCGACGGGCTTCGAGAAGTTGCCGCGGGCGCTCCGGGAACATTTCCCGGGGCGCCCGTTCTCGTTCGGCAGGGGGCGATCAGGCCCCGGCGGCAAGCTCCGTCGCCAGCGCGCGGGTCTGCTGGTCAAGGTCCCGCGCCTCGCGGCTCAGGTGTTCCGATGCCTGCAACAGGGCTTGCGCGCGTTCGCCCGTCGTCAGTGCCTCGTCCAGGACCTTGTCGATGCCGGCCGAAACCTCCCGCGTGCCAGCCGCCGCCTCGCTGACATTGCGCGAGATTTCGGCGGTCGCGGCCCCCTGTTCCTCGACCGCAGCCGCAACCGTCGCGGCGATCTCGGTCATCTCGTGGATGCGCGCGTCGATGCCCTGGATCGCTTCCACCGCCGTGCCGGTCTTGTCCTGGATCGAACGGACCTGGGACGCGATGCGGTCGGTGGCCTGGGCGGTCTGGTTGGCGAGGTTCTTGACCTCTGCCGCGACCACGGCGAAGCCCTTGCCGGCGTCGCCGGCCCGCGCCGCCTCGATCGTTGCATTGAGGGCCAGGAGATTGGTCTGTTCGGCGATCGAGGTGATCAGCTCGACGATCTGGCCGATGTCCCGCGCCTCGTCGGCGAGGCTCTGGACCTGGGCGTGGGATTCTTCCGCCCCGGTCTTGGCCTGGTCGGCGATCGTGTTCTGATGTCCGACCTGGCGCGCGATGTCGTCGATCGAGCCCGCCAGTTCCTGGGCGGCCGCGGCCACCGTCTCGACATTGGCGGAGGCCTGGGTGGAGGCCGCCGACACGGCGGACGCCTGTTGGCTGGTCGTGCCGGCGAGGCCGGAAAGCTCCCGGGCGGTCGCCTGGAGGTCGCCGGCGGCGGTGGTGAGGTCCTGGCCGATCGCCCCCAGTTCAGTCTCGATCCGCTGGCTGAGCTCCAGCGCTTGTCGCGCGCGTTCGGCTTTCTGGCGATCCGCCTCGGCGGCGGCACGGTCCTCCAGCGCCTTCTTCTCGACCGCGTTCTCGCGAAAGACGGCGACGGCCCCGGCCATGCGGTCGATCTCATCCTCCGATCCGGTCGTCGCGACCTCGACCGAGAGGTCGCCGTCGGCGAGCCGGGTTACGGCACCGGTGAGGCGCCCGAGCGGGGCGAGCATCCAGCGGAAGGCAAGCGCCGCCAGGACCGAGGACAGGACCAATGTCGGGACCGCGATGAGGAGGACGCTGCGCTGCAGGCTGGCCAGCGCGTCGTCGAACCGTTGCCGGCTGACTGCGGCGGCCAGGATGCCGATCACATCCCCTGAAGGACCGAAGATCGGCTGATAGCGGGCAAAGTGCAGTGTGCCGAGGACGTCGGCATCGCCCTGGAAGGCCTCGCCGGCGCGGGCGGCCTGGTGGACCGGCCCGGTGCGGCCGAGGCCGGTACCGATCTGGCGCTTGCCGTCGGCCCCGCGCAGATTGGTTGAGACCCGAATGAAGTCGCGGCGCGCCTCCTCCCAGGCGAAGATCGTCGCGACGGCCCCGGTGACGTCGCCGATGTCGTCCGTGACGCTATGGCGCCTGAACTCCGGCATCGAGAGCATTTCCAGCCGGGTGACATGGCCCTGCGAGTCGGTGGTCACGGCCACACCCATGCCGGCCTGGTCGAGCATGCCGGCCGCGACGCGGAGCCCGGTTTCCTGGGCGGCAAGCGCCTCTGCGACGATCTTCTGGCCGAGCAGGCGACCCGTCGCGAGATTGAGAACAAGGACGGTCGCGGCGATGAACCCAACGACCAGAACCACACTCCGGGCGACGACCGATAGCCTGATCATCATTCCTCTCCGCGAAAGTTCGACGGCACGGAGAGTAGTGGCAACTTCTGAACGAGTTGTGACCTTGCCTAGTCAAATATACTAAAGACATACATGCATATTCCCCTCACAGAGTGCGGACATGATGGGCTGAGGCTACCGTCAACCGGGGGTGAACACTGTCCATTGCAAGCAGACCCGGTTCAGCGCCCGTTCACGACCCCTTCACGCCGCAGCGATGCCCTCCACCGTCTGCCGCGTCTGCCGGTCGAGTTCGCCGGCCTGACCGGCGAGGCCGCGGGCGGAGGCCAGGAGTGCTTCCGCGCGCGTCCCGGTCTCCGACGCGTCGTCGCTGACCGCCACGATGCCGCTCGACACCTCGCGCGTGCCCTGGGCCGCTTCGCTGACGTTGCGGGAGATTTCCGCCGTCGCCGCCCCCTGCTCCTCGACCGCCGCCGCGACCGCGGCGGAGATCTCGGCGATCTCCTGAATATGGCCGTCGATCGACTGGATCGCCTCGACCGTGCCCGCGGTCTGTTCCTGGATCGCCCGCACCTGGCCCGCGATACGCTCGGTCGCCTGGCCGGTCTGGTTGGCGAGGCTCTTGACCTCGTTGGCGACCACCGCGAAGCCCTTGCCGGCATCGCCGGCCCGCGCCGCCTCGATCGTCGCATTGAGCGCCAGGAGGTTGGTCTGCTCGGCGATGGAGGTGATCAGATCGACGATCTGACCGATATCGCGGACCTGGTCGGAGAGCCCCTGCACCTGGCCGAAGCTCGCCTGGGCTCCGGATTTCGCGGCCGCGGCGATGGTGTTCTGATGGGCGACCTGTCGTCCGATCTCCTCGATCGACGAACGCAGTTCCTCCGACGCGGCGGCGACGGTCTCGACATTCGCAGACGCCTGGTTCGCCGCCGCTGCGACCGCCGTGCTCTTGGTGTTGCCGGCGCCGGCAAGCTCGGTCAGCTCCAGCGCCGTCTTCTCGAGGTCGGCGGCGGCGCGCGTCACCTCCGTTCCGATGGCACCCAGCTTGGTCTCGATCTCATGCGCCAGTGCCCGCGCCGCCACGCGCTTGTCCTCGGCGACACGTTCGGCGGTGCGCGCCTGTTCGGCCTCCAACTCGGCCTTTTCGACCGCGTTCCGGCGAAACACCTCGACCGCGTCGGCCCGCGTGCCGATCTCGTCCCCCCAGCCGGTCTTGGGCACGTCGACGGCCAGATCGCCGCCGGCGAGATGCTGCACCGCCCCCGTGACGCGCGCGAGGGGCCGCAGCATCCACGAGATAGCGGCGGCGGCGACCAGGCTTGCGATCAGCAGCACAGGCAGCGCGACGGAAACCAGTCCCGCGCGCAGGTTGCCCAGGCCGGCTGCCATCGCGGCCTGCGAAACGCCGGCATAGAAGATGCCGATGACCTCGCCCGTCGGGTTGAACACGGGCTGGTACAAGGTCTCGTAGTCGGTGCCGAGGATCGTCGCTTCGCCCAGATAGGTCTCGCCCCGGCGGACCGCCGCGAAGACGTCACCGTCGCGGCCGAGGGGTGTGCCCACCTTCCGGTCGCCGATGGCCGCGCCGATGTTGGTGGAGCGCCGCCAGAAATCGCGCGTCTCCGGATCCCAGGCGAAGACGGTGACGGTATCGCCGGTCATCTCGCCGACGGCGTCGACGATGTGGTGATCGTCGAAGGCCGGTATCGCCGCCATCTCGATGCGCGTGATCTCGCCGTCCCGACCGCGGTCGACATCGATGTCGCTGCCCGCTTCGCGCATCAGGGCGACAAGGCTGCGCAGGCTGGCCTGTTCGCGCGCCAGGATATCCGCCTTGAACCGGTCTTCGGTCATGCGGTCGACGGCGAAACCGAGCACGACAACCGTAATCGCCAAGAGCGCGGCGACGAGAAGTCCAGCCCTTTGGATCAGGGTCAGCTTAAGCATCGGTGCAGCCCTCCGGATTCAACTGTTGTCGAACCCTGGCAAAAAATTGTGCGCCGCACCATCATACGAACGGATAGGCAATCCATGTGAACCGGATAGCCTGACTTGCGCAGTTCTTGACCAGTTGCGGTCAGGGCAGTGTGTTCGGACCCATTTCGCCCGCCTGCTTCTTTCAAGAAGCCGCCGCCCATCAAGGCTGCTCAATGAAATTGCTTGGCCTAAATTAGCGTTTCTGAAAAACCTTCGCACCTGCGTCGACAGTGGAATGAAACTTCAGCCCCTTGTCTTCGCGAAATCTTTGTCATCTTGAGCGTGTGGTTCCCGCAACATGCGGATCAGGCAGCCCGGATCGTTCGAGGCTTGTCTTCTTCTCTCACTCCCACCGGCACCGGACCGGTCAGGGGAAGCGAGAGGACGGCGACGGTGCCGCCGCCCTCCCGGTCCTCGAAAACGATGTCGCCGCCATGGGCCCGCGCGGACTGGCGCGCGATCGCAAGACCCAGGCCGCTGCCGCCGGTATCGCGGGAACGCGACGCCTCCAGCCGGCGGAAGGGCTGGAACACCTCCTCGCGCAGGTCTTCGGGGATGCCCGGCCCGCGGTCGCCGACCCTGATCTCGATCATCGGGGTTGTGGCGGTATCGATGACGATATTGATGTCGGCCCGATCACCGTAGCGCACGGCGTTCTGGACGAGGTTGGCGAGCGCCCGGCGGATCGCCAGCGGCTGGCAGCGGGACACCACCCGCCCCGGCACCTCGCAGGTGGAGATCGCCCCGGCATCGATCGCCGCTTCGGACACCGACTGGGCAAGCTCCGACAGGTTCACCTCGGTCGCGGCCTCCTTGGTCTCGCCCTTCGCAAAGGCGATCAGGGACGCGATCATGGCGTGCATTTCGTCAAGGTCGGCCAGCGCCCTGGCGCGCTGATAGTCGTCGTCGATGAACTCCGCCCGCAGCTTCATCCGCGTGATCGGCGTCTTCAGGTCGTGGGAGATCGCCGCCAGCATCTCGATCCGCTCGTTGACATAGCGCTGGATGCGGGCCTGCATCTGGTTGAACGCGTGGGCGGCCTTGGCGATCTCCGCCGTGCCGTCCTCCGGCATCGGGTCGGCGTTGACATCGGTGCCGAAACGTTCCGCGGCGTCGGCGAACTGATAGAGCGGCTTGATCGTGCGGCTGGCCGCGACGATGGCCAGCGCGATGATGCCGATGGCCCCGATGACGACCAGGATGACCAGCCGGATCGCCGGCTCGAAACCGAATTCCTGGCGTTGGCGGCGGGCGACCACATAGGTCCCGTCGGTGAGACGCACATGGACCGGCATCGGCCCGGCCCGCGGCCCGCCCACCCCGGCGGAAACCGCCGGCACGCCGGCGCGGCGAAGCCGCAGGGCCACGCGATCGACATGGGGGCCGCGCAGTTTCCGGGTCTCGTCATAGTCGGGCGGCGGCGTGTCGCGCAATGCTAGCCAGATGCCGTCGGTGCTGAGCGCCCGTCGCACGGTCTCATGCTGGTCCTTGGGCAGCCGGTGCAGGATCAGGATCGCCGCCTCGACCCGGGCCATGGCGTTCTCGGCCAGGCGATCCGGCGCCCGTTGCGTGCCGGGAACCAGGAATGTCGCCGCCGCCAGCAGGATGAGACCGATCAGCCCGCCGATGAAGGTCAGGAACAGGCGCGTCACCAGGGTGCGGGGGACAAGACGCCGAAACGGGTTCCCGGGCCATCGCATGCACGTCAGCTCCGTGTCACGGGCACGGTCAGGATGTAACCGTCGCCGCGGATGGTCTTGATCAACTGGGGATCCTTGGGATCGGCTTCGATCTTTCGCCGCAGCCGCGAGAGCTGGACGTCGACCGCCCGGTCGAACGGTCCCGCGGTGCGTCCGCGCGTCAGGTCGAGAAGCTGATCGCGGCTGAGGACCCGGCCGGCATGATCGATGAAGGCATGCAACAGGCCGAATTCGCCCGATGTCAGCGGGACCAGGACACCGTCCGGATCGCGCAGTTCGCGCCGGCCGAGATCGACCTGCCAGCCGGCGAAGACGGCGGTTTCGACGGCTTCCGTTTCGCCGGCCGGGGCGCCGTCCTCGGCAGCGGTCGTCCCGGCCGCCGGCCCCCCGGCGCCCAGCCGCCGCAAGACCGCCCGGATCCGGGCAAGGAGCTCTCGCGGGTTGAACGGCTTCGGCATGTAGTCGTCGGCGCCAAGCTCAAGCCCGACGATGCGATCCGTCTCCTCCCCCACCGCGGTCAGCATCACGATCGGCAGGTCGAGGCTGGCGCGCACCCGCCGGCACAGGCTCAGCCCGTCCTCTCCCGGCAGCATGAGGTCGAGGATCATCAGATCGAAGCGATCGCCGGCCAGGGCGACGTCCATTTCCTTGCCGTCCCCGACCGCGGTCGTGCGGAAGCCGTGTTTGTCGAGAAAGCCGGAAAGCAGTTCGCGGATTTCGCGGTCGTCATCAACGATCAGGATGTGCTGGGCAGGGTCCATGGCGCGGGCCATCGTTTAACTTGGCCTCACTATAGCGCCATTGCCGTCCCGACGCTTCCAGCGGCTTGAAACAAATTGTTACAGGCCCGGAACCCGTAACACTTCGTTACACAAAAACACGACTGCCGAAATCACCGCGTTACGGCGCGGCGTGATCCTCATTCTTGTCAAGGCGGACGCACCGCCCGGCACCAAAAGGGGAAGCCCGACTGGGGTACCCCGACCGCCATCCCCAAAGGACGGCGACAAGACGAGGAGACAGACGATGACCAACGGCACGACCGCCCGGATATCGCATCTGACCGCAGTCCTGAACACCGGCGAGGCGGGTGTCTTCAAGAACATTCATCGACTTGGCAAGCGCCTCAAGGCGCGGGAGACAGAGAGGAAGGCCAACATGACGATCACCCGCAAGCTCATCGTGGCCTGCCTCGCCACTCTCGGGATCGCCGCGGCCTTGAGCGCGTCCGGCGCCGGTGCCGATCCGGCCCTGGCCTCCGGCGGTTTCGGCGGCCCCGGTCACCTGCGGCCGATGCACCACCCGG
>CAYNIS010000163.1:0-7486 GCA_964397055.1 uncultured Rhodospirillaceae bacterium
CCTCGGCCCCGGCGGCCTCGGCGACCAGGATCTGGGGGCACTCTCCCAGCTCGCCCAGCACATCTCGGCGACCGAACGCCGCTCGATCGAGGCCGAGCGCGACGCGATCGAGCGGTTTGTCGCGGCCTTCCTGGCCGACCATGTCGGGGCGGAGTTCGAAGGGCGGGTCACCGGTGTCGCGCGCTTCGGGCTTTTCGTGTCGCTTGAGGACAGCGGGGCCGACGGCCTGCTGCCGGTTTCCAGCCTGCCGCAGGATTTCTATCGCTTCGATGAGACCGCACAGACCCTGACCGGCGATCGCTGGGGCCGCGTTTTCCGCATGATGCAGCCGATCACCGTGCGCCTGGTGGAGGCCGATCCGATGTCCGGATCGACCCTGTTCGAGCCTGCGGGCGATGTCGGGGAGATCGGGGCGGCCGGGACCGACCGGCGGGGCCCTGGCCGCGGCGGCCCGCGCGGGCGTGGATCGGGGGGGCCGCCGCGCGGGCGCGGTCGTGGGCGACGTTGAGCCATGGTTAGCGTTCGTTAACGCCTTGCCAGCTATCACCGAATGAAGGGACAGTAGGGTCTGTCAGGACGCCGGGGCCTTGTGGCGGACCGCTCGACGCGCCGCCCCCGGATGCTTCCCCTGCCCTGTTCCGACCGCCGCTTGAGTGACGCCGCCGGTGTTCCGACTTTTTTCGCGGTTCAGGCTTCAGACCGTGGCCCTGACGGGCGCGCTGACTTTCGCCGTGGCCGCCTGCGCCCCGCCGTCCGACAGCCTCTATGCCGGTGCCGATCTGGCCCGCCAGGACGTGCTCGCCGTCGGCTACGATCGTCTCGCCGACTTCTATGTCGAGCGGGTCGATCTCGGCCGGCTCTCGCTCGCCGGGCTCAACGCGCTCGACCGCTTCGACCCGTCGATCCGGGCGGTTTCCGACGGCGAGATCGTGGTGATCCGGCAGGGCGGCGACACCGTCGGCCAGTTCGACGCCCCCGGCCCGGAACGGGCGGCCGCCTGGGCCCGCGTTGTCGACGACGCGGTGACGACGCTGATCGGCACGTCCGCGCGTCTGCGCGGTACCGATCGGGAGGCCCTGGTCGACACCCTGATGACCGGCATCACCGGCGGCCTTGACGCCTATTCCTATTACCACGACCCGGCACGATCACGTTCCGAGCGGGCGACCCGGGACGGCTATGCCGGCATCGGCGTGACCTTCACCCGCACCGACAACGACGACGTCGAGATTTCCGACGTCCTGACCGACAGCCCGGCCAAGGTCGCCGGCATCCTGACGGGCGATCGTATCGTCAGCGTCGACGGTTTCCCGGTAGCCCGGATGGCGAGCGACGACGAGCTGCGCAACCGGGTGACCGGCCCGCCCGGCACCCGCGTCACCATCGGCATCGAGCGCAACGGCGAGCCGTGGCGCAATGTCGTGATCCAGCGCGAGCATCTGGTCCCGAACATGGTCGTCGCCCGGCGCGAGGGCGACCTTGGCGTCGTCTCCATCCGCCGGTTCAACGTCGCGACGGCCCGGCACCTCGCCGACGCCCTGGACGATCTCAACCGCCGGACGCCTGACGCCGTTGCCGGCTGGATTGTCGACCTGCGCGGCAACCCGGGCGGGCTCCTGGACCAGGCGGTCGATGTCGCCGACCTTCTGATGGGCCGTGGCGAGATCATCCGCACGGTCGGGCGTCATCCGGACAGCCGCCAGCACTATCGCTCCGATCGCCGCGACTTGACCGAGGGGGCGCCCCTGGTCGTGCTGGTCGACGGACGTTCGGCCTCCGCCGCGGAGATCCTGGCAGCCGCCCTGCAGGACAGCGGGCGTGCGGTCGTGGTCGGCACCTCCTCCCTCGGCAAGGGCAGCGTCCAGACGGTCACGCGGTTGCCGAACGACGGCGAGCTGTTCCTGACCTGGTCGCGGATCTACACCGCCTCCGGGCTGTCCTTCCACGAGGTCGGCGTGAAGCCGATGCTGTGCACCTCCGACACCGCGAGCGGGGTCGACGCGGTCCTCGCCTCGATCGACGACATGGGCCCGGCGGAACTGACCGAACTGCGCCGGGAGGCGCGCACCGACGAGGAAGCGCGGGCAGCCCTCGATGCCTATTGCCCGCAAGGTATCCACCGCTATGCGCCGGAGGATGCCGCCGATGACATCGACCTCGCCGTCGCGCGCGCATTGATCGCGGATCAGAGACTGTTCCGGCAGGCGCTTTCCGCCCAGCGCATGATCGCCCTCAACCGCGGCGATCGTCCTTGACCACAGCGGACTTGCGCTGTATTTGTGGTCGCTTAACGACAGTCACCCACATCTTAATTCCAGGATGCATTCGCCATGGCGAAGCCGACCACTGTGCTGATCAAGCTCGTTAGCACGGCCGACACCGGGTACTTCTACGTCAAGAAGAAGAACCCGCGTAAGACGACCGAGAAGCTCGAGTTCAAGAAGTACGACCCGAAGGCGCGCAAGCACGTCTTGTTCCGGGAATCGAAGATGAAGTGATCGGGCGCCGCCCGCCTTCGGGCCGCTCTCCTGCGTCTTGACAATGCGTATAGAAAAAGCCCCGTGCCGACCGGCCGGGGCTTGTTCCGTCATGGACTGATCTTCTGAAAGGGGCGGGTCGCTTCCTGCTGTCAGTCCAGGTGCTTTTGCACGGTCTCGATGAACTTCATGACCGAGATCGGCTTGGCGATGTAGTCCTCGCAGCCGCCCTCCCGGATCTTCTCCTCGTCGCCCTTCATCGCGAACGCGGTCACCGCGATCACCGGGATCGCCTTCAGGCGCTCGTCCTCCTTCAGCCACTTGGTGACCTCCAGGCCGGACACCTCGGGCAACTGGATATCCATGACGATCAGGTCCGGCACCTTCTCGCGCGCGATCTTCAACGCCTCCATGCCGTCCCGGGTCTGCAAGGTCGCATAGCCGTGGGCTTCGAGAAGGTCGTTGAAGAGCTTCATGTTGAGTTCGTTGTCTTCGACGATGAGTATCGTCTTCGACATGGCAGGGCGCTCCGAAAAGGCGGATAGACGTAAGGTTTGCACCTGAGGGCCGGTGCGCATCGGCGCCTGACCCCGGGGTTGGCCTTTTTCTGTAAGTGGCCGGGCCTTAATAATGTGTTACGGGCGACGGCACGCGCTGCGCCCCGGCACGGGCGACCCGGGCCAAGAGCGGCCACAGGACGGAAGCGGCCACAGGACGGAAGACAGGTGCCTGACGCCGACGACGATCCGACCATCGGCACCTTGTGCCGGGACTGCCTTCACCGCGAAGCGGCGACCGCCGACCGGTGCGGCGTGTGTGCGTCACCCCGGCTGATCCGCCACGCCGAGCTCTTCGATCTCTCGATCGCCCATCTCGACTGCGATGCCTTCTATGCCGCTGTCGAGAAGCGGGACAACCCGGAGCTTGCCGATCAGCCGGTGATCATCGGCGGCGGACAGCGCGGCGTTGTCTCGACCTGCTGCTACATCGCCCGCCTCTACGGCGTGCGCTCGGCGATGCCGATGTTCAAGGCGTTGAAGGCGTGCCCGCATGCCGTCGTCCTGAAGCCGGACATGGCGCGCTACAAGGCCGTCGGCGAAGAGGTACGCGCCCTCATGCTCGACCTCACACCGCTGGTCGAGCCCCTGTCGATCGACGAGGCGTTCCTGGATCTGTCCGGTACCGAGGCGGTGCACGGGCGAACCCCGGCGGAAAGCCTGATTGTCCTTCAGCGCCGGATCGAGGCCGAGATCGGGATCACCGCATCCGTCGGTCTCAGCTACAACAAGTTCCTGGCCAAGGTCGCGAGCGATCTCGACAAGCCGCGGGGCTTCACCGTGATCGGCCGCGGCGAAGCCGAAGCCTTCCTCGCCGATCAGCCGGTCCGCCTGATCTGGGGTGTCGGGCCTTCCCTGTCGGCCAAGCTGGAAGCCGCGGGGTTCGCCACCATCGGCGACCTGCGCCGGGCCCCCGAGGCCGACCTCACCACCCGGTTCGGGTCGATCGGCCGGCGGCTCTCCCGGTTTTCGCGCGGGGAGGATGACCGCGCGGTGAAGCCCGACCGGCCGACCAAGAGCATCTCCGCCGAGACCACGTTCGATCAGGATGTCGCCGACCCGGCGGAGCTGAAGCGGCGCCTTTGGCCGCATTGCGAGACCGTGGCGCGCCGGCTCGCGCGGGCCGGTCTCGCCGCACAGACGGTCAGCCTGAAGCTGCGCACGGCGGATTTCCGCATCGTCTCCCGCTCGCGCCGGCTATCCCAGCCGACCCAGCTGGCAGAGGTCCTGAACCGCATGGCGACCCGCCTCGTCGACGATGTCGCCGACGGTCAAACGGCATTTCGCCTGATCGGTGTCGGCGGCGACGACCTGGTCGACGGCGCGCGCGCGGACCTGCCCGACCTTCTGGACCAGAGGGCGCCTCGGGCCGCAGCCCTGGCGCGCGGCATGGAGGCGCTGGAAGCACGCTTCCGCTCAGCGGCGGTGCGTAGAGGCCATGCCCTTGAGAGCCCCGATGGGGCTCAGCAGTCGGGCGCCGGCAGCGGGTCGGCGGAGACCAGCTGATCGACCAGCGTCACCTGCCCGATATCGATCTCCGAACGCACCGCAATGCCGTCGGTCGCGCCGAGGAGTTCGACCAGATGGCGGGCGGTGTCGTCGTCATCGGCCCCCGGTCCGGGCACGGCCTCGACGCGCAGACGCTCGGGCTCGCCCGCGAGCAGGCCGGGGATCACGCCATCGACGGCAAGAACCTCCGGCGGCGACGGCTCCAGCTTGGTGACCGTCAGCCGACGGGCGGCATCGTCGATCAGGCCGCTGAACATCAGGCCGTCGAAGCGGTCGGCCTCGGCGAGGTGGAAGCGCGCGATGATCTCGAACGCGATCGGAAAGTGGACGTCGCTGGCCAGCGCCCGTTCCTCGACCGACGGGCGCGACCGCTCGACCAGGATCGCGCCGTCGGACAGCCGCCGCGCGGTTATCCGGCGCTGGCCCCGCAGCTCGCCGTCCCGGCGGCGGTCAACACCGGCGATCAGGGCGGAGCCGTCCTTGGCCTCCCACAGCCATTGGTGGTCGGCAAGCTCGATCACGCTGCCGGCGTCCAGCCGATAGACCACGCGGCGCTTTTCTTCCCGTGTCCAGCCGTCGCAGGCATCCGCGAATTCGATCGTGTAGTCGCCGGAGAGTTCCGCGATCGGGCTGTCCGGATCGATGTCCGTGCCGCTGGTCTCATAATGCGCGCGGAAAAGCGGGCCGGCGGCACCGATCGTGACCGGAACTTGCTCGCCCACCGCCGGGACGGCAACCGCGAGGGGAACTGCGCCTGCCATCAGGGCGGCGAGGATCAGGCGGCGCCCCATCGCCGGCTCAACACTCGGGCCGGTCGATCGCCTCCACGGCGAGGAGCTTGCCGCCGATCGAGAAGTCCGGATAGTCCATGCGCAGGGAGGTGACGACACCGTTGTCGAGCATCACCAGCGTCATCTCGTATTCCGGCGCTTCGGTTTCCTGCCCATCGGGGAAGAAGGCGAGGCGCATGCGGTGGGCCTCCCCCTGGAGCAGGTCGGCGTCGATCTCCACCGTTTCCGGGTCCGGGGCGACCCGGCCCGCGTAGAAGATATTGATCTCGACCGGACCCTCGCCATCAGACCCGTCGAACATGCGGGCGTTGAAGATGCGCCGGCCGGCCCGGGCCTCGTCCAGAACCTCGATCAGGTGCTCGGTCGGCAGAAGGACGTCGCCCGCCATCACCTCCTCGCGGGTTTCCGGCTGGCGGTACTCGGCAATCAGCGAGCCTTCGGGATCACGCGCGGCCATGCCGCGGATTTCCTCCGTCACCTCGCCGTCGCGGGTGCGTTCCACCCGGACGTGATAGGTTTCGCCGTCCTTCGATTCCCAGGCCGCGTAGTGGGAGGTGTAATCGGCGCTGCCGCCCTCCGAATACGTGTAGCGGAGGTTGAACTTCTGGTCGGTGGTCCAGGCTTCGCAGGCGTCGATCCATTCGTACTTCATGACCCCGTCGACATCGGCGACGTTCCCGCCGGACTGGGTCGCCACCAGGTCCATCTCGTACAGCGCGCGGTGGGTCAGGAGATCGGCATTGGTCGTGGCCCCGGCGCCATGTGGCGCCAAGGCCAAGAGCCCGGCCAGGGCCGCAAACCCGACCCCCGGCCGCACGCCGGCGACGACACGGTTTCGAGATATGTTCAAGACCGGAAACTCCCTGGATCAGCCCGCGAAACCCGCCGGCGAGACTAGCCGATGCCGCCGCCCGACGGTACCGCGCGAAACGCGGAGACTGCATTTCGCCGGCAGGAAATTGTCGTGGGCGTGGCAAGCCCGGAAACGGCGGCCCCCTATCCCTTGACCGGCGGCTTCGGCAGGTCGAGGCGGATCGACAACTCCTTCAAGCGCTCCGGCGGCACCTCGGCCGGCGCGCCCATCAGGAGATCGACGGCCTGCTGGTTCATCGGGAAGGTGATCACCTCCCGGATGTTCGGCTCGTCGGCGAGCAGCATGACGATGCGGTCGATGCCCGGGGCCGTGCCGCCGTGCGGCGGCGCCCCGAAACGCATCGCCGAAAGCATGCCGCCGAAGCGCGCTTCGAGCTCGCTTTCCGGATAGCCCGCGATCGCGAAGGCCTTGACCATGATTTCCGGCAGGTGGTTCCGGATGGCGCCCGACGACAACTCCACCCCGTTGCAGACGATGTCGTACTGGAATGCCTTGATCGTCAGCGGATCCTGGTTCTCCAGCGCTTCCAGCCCGCCCTGCGGCATCGAGAACGGATTGTGGGAGAACTCGATCTGGCCGGTGTCCTCGTTCAGCTCGAACATCGGGAAATCGACGATCCAGCAGAACGCGTAGCGGTCGGGATCGATGAGTTCCAGCTCCTCGCCCAGCCTGGTGCGCGCCTGGCCGGCCATCTTCTCGGCGTCGGCCTTCTTGTCGCAAACGAAGAACACGGCATCGCCGTCGTCGAGGGCCGCGAGCTCGATCAACCGCGCGAGCGCGGCGTCCGGAACGAACTTGGCGATCGGCCCCTTGCCGGCGCCTGCCTCGACGATGATGTAGCCGAGGCCGGGTGCTCCCATCTCCCGCGCCCAGTCGTTCAGCTTGTCGAAGAAGCTGCGCGGCCGGTCGGAAACCTTCGGCGCCTTGATGGCGCGGACCACCCCGCCCTTCTCGACGATCTGCTTGAAGGCGCGGAATTCGACATCGTCGCGGCGGAACACCTCGGTCACGTCGACGATTTCAAGCGGGTTGCGCAGGTCGGGCTTGTCCGACCCATACTTCAGCATCGCCTCGTCATAGGCGATGCGCGGGAACGGCGCCGGGGTCACCGCGCGCTTCGTGCCGGTGAAATCGGCGAACTCCTCGAACACGCCGTGGAGGACCGGTTCGACGGCTGCGAACACGTCCTCCTGCGTGACAAAGCTCATCTCGACGTCGAGTTGGTAGAATTCCCCTGGAGAGCGGTCGGCACGGCTGTCCTCGTCGCGGAAGCAGGGC
>CAYNIS010000164.1:0-382 GCA_964397055.1 uncultured Rhodospirillaceae bacterium
AGGCTGGTGATCGACCGGGCGTTCATGGCCGCCAAAGCCTCGGCCGCCAGGGCATCGGCGGCGATCGTCTTCGGTCCCGGCGTCATCACATCGCCGGCGGTCCGGGTCAGCAGGTCCGGCCCCATGTGCCGGCGCAGATCGCCATCGGTGATGATGCCGAGAAGGCTTCCGCCATCGTCGACGATGCCGATGCACCCGAAGCCGCGGGCGGTCATCGCCACGATCGCTTCCGACATCGGGGTTTCGGGGTCGGTCAGGGGCAGTTCGCCGGACCCGTGCATGATCTCCGACACGCGGACCAGGACGCGGCCGAGCCGCCCGCCCGGATGCAGGAGGCGGAACCGCTCCTCGGTGAAGCCGCGCCGCTCCAAGAGCGCGATCG
>CAYNIS010000164.1:392-7393 GCA_964397055.1 uncultured Rhodospirillaceae bacterium
CCAGCATCGCCGTGGTCGACGTGGTCGGCGCCAGGCCCATCGGGCAGGCCTCCGGGGTGGCCGGCAGCAGGAGGGTCAGATCAGCCGCGCGGGCGAGGGCTGAATCGGCGCGGGCGGTGATGGCGATCAGCGGGATCGAGTAGCGCCGGCTGTAGGCGACAAGGTCCGAGAGTTCCGAGGTCTCCCCGGAATTCGAAAGCGCCAGGACCGCGTCGGCATCGGTGATCATGCCGAGGTCGCCGTGGCTGGCCTCTCCCGGATGGACATAGAGCGCCGGCGATCCGGTCGACGCCAGGGTCGCGGCGATCTTGCGCGCGACATGCCCGGACTTGCCGATCCCGGTGACGACGATGCGTCCGGTCACCCGGAACAGCTTTGCGACCGCGTCGCTGAACGCACCGTCGAGGTCGGCGGAAAGGCTCGCCAGCGCCTCCGCCTCCAGCGCCAGCACGCGGCGCGCGGTGGCGATCGTCGCAACGGCCGCGTCGGCCTCATCTGGGGGATCGGATAGGTTCGCAGGATGGATTTGATGTGCGCTCGGCATTTCCGATCAGGTCCGCGGGTGTCGACATTCGGTGTCAGTCAACGAGGCCGGTGGCTCCGAGTGCTCCGGCGAACGCCCGACATTGAGAGGAACAGACCCATGTCCGACCAGCTCTTCGACGTCCTGTCGCCCGACGCCGCACCCGCCGATGCCAAGCCGATCCTCGAGAGGGCCAAGGAGAAGTTCAAGATGGTGCCGAACCTCTACGGCATCATGGCCAACGCCCCGGCCTCCCTCAAGGCCTACGGCGGCATCATGGGCAACTTCGAGGAAGGCTCCTTCGATGTCACCGAGCGTCAGGTCATCATGCAGACGATCAACGTCCTGAACGAGTGCCACTACTGCGTTGCCGCCCATACCGCCGCCGCCGGCGCCCAGGGCGTTCCCGGCCATGTCATCGACGCTATCCGCGAGGGCCGGCCGATCGCCGATGAGCGGCTGGAGGCGCTGCGCCAGTTCACCGTCAAGATGGTGGAAAAGCGCGGCTGGGTCGATGCCGCGGACATCAACGCGTTCATCGGCGCCGGCTTCAAGAAGGAGCAGATCCTGGACGTGATCGTCGGTGTCGCGGCCAAGACCCTGTCCAACTACATCAACCACGTCGCCGACACGCCGCTCGACGCGCCGTTCCAGAAGTTCGCGCTGAAGAAGGCGATCTGAGCTCGGCCCGCTTTCACGTCTTTCTCTCCCGTCTCAGACTTGACGGCGGGCCTCTTGCGGGGCCCGCCGGTTTTCTTTGACCGGCGACCGGGGCTCTTCGATTGTGCGGAGCCGGCTTCCAAGCGGGCGATTGCCGATCCGGCCTATGGACCCCGCCATGACGCTTGCCGCTTTCCAGGTCATTTCGGGCCTGATCCTGCTTTTCGCCGGGGGCGAGGCCCTGGTCCGGGGGGCGGTCGGGCTGGCGCGACGCGCCGGCGTGTCGCCCTTGGTGATCGGCCTGACCGTCGTCGGCTTCGGCACCTCGGCACCGGAACTGGTGGTGTCGATCGGGGCCGCCCTCGACGGCGTTCCGGCAATTTCGATCGGCAACGTGGTCGGGTCGAACATTGCGAATGTGGCGCTCATCGTCGGGGTCTGTGCGGTCATCGCGCCGATCCCCTGCCGGCCAGGGATGATCCGGCGCGATGGCGTCGCCGTTCTGGCGTCGAGCCTGATGCTGCTGTTCGCGGTCGGAACCGGCGACACTCTCACGCGCCTTCAGGGCCTGGGCCTGTTCACGGTCCTGGTCGGCTATCTCGCCTTCGCCTGGCATGGCGAGCGGGGTGGTGCCTCGGATGCCCCAGATCCGGCCTCCGCCGGTGCCGGCATGGGCCCCGCCGCCGGCGCGGCGTTGACCCTGGCGGGTATCGCAGGCGTCGTTCTCGGCGCCGATCTGCTGGTCGACGGGGCGATCTTCATCGCGCGCGACGCCGGCGTTTCCGACCTTGTCATCGGTCTGACCGTGGTCGCGATCGGCACCTCCCTGCCGGAACTGGCGACCGGCATCGCCGCCGCCAGGAAGGGCGAGGGCGAGGTCGCGATCGGCAACGTCCTCGGCTCCAACCTCTTCAACATCCTGGGCATTCTGGGGCTGACCGCGATCGTGACCCCGGTCGCCGTCGACCCGGCGGTCCTCGAACGCGACATCTGGATGATGCTGGCGACGGCGGTCGTGCTGGTGCCGTTCATGGCGACCCGCCTTACCATCGAACGCTGGGAGGGGGCGGTCCTCTTGGCCGCCTATGTCGGCTACTGCACGCTGCTGGTCGGCTAAGCCAGCGGGTGCCCGGGAAGCGATGCCGGGGCGCCGTCGAACACCGACGGGTTCAGGATGACCCTGCTCTCGAGCGCGCGCCGGTCAACGGCGGAAAGGCGGGCTTCCTCGGCAATCTCCGACCAATGGGCGTGGATGCCGTCGATCTGTCCGGCGATGATCTCCGTGGCCTTGCGCGGCGTGAGGTTGAACGCGTTTGCCGTCTCGATGCAGTTGGCGAGGCGGCTGGCCCGACTGGTCTCGGTGATCAGCATTGCCTGGCTTGCTTCGTTGCCGTGGCGGTAGCCGGGCGCGACGTCGTAGCCGGGCGTGAGGCTGAGCGACTCCCCATCCCAGAACGCCGAATGATTGCGCGCGTGATCGTCGGTGTTGCCGACAAGGATGTTGAAGACCATGCGTCCGAAAAGCTCGTTGAGCGTCGCCGTTGGGTTGGTGAAGCGACGCCGGACCAGCTCGGCGAGGCGCGGATAGCTCGAGCCGTGCCGAGCCGAGAGCTCATCCAGCTCGAACAGGGTCAGGGCGGAGACCATGGCACGCCGCTGCCAGCCACGGTCGTCCCGCACGCGATCGAACCGCTCGACGAGGAGAACCTCCTTGCCGGCAACCTCGATCATGTCGACCCGTGCCATCTCCAGGCCGAGCCGGGCTGCAAGACGCATGGCGGCGAATTCCGCCCGCACCACGCTGTGGGGATCGGTGGTCGAGGAGAACTTCGCGATCAGCTTGGCCGCGTCCGCCTCCAGCATGGCTTTGGGCCGCGCCCCCCCCGATCGAAGTGCCATGGAGCAACGCCCGATCCAGGGCAGGGTCGAGTGGTTCGCCGGCTTCGACCAGTTCCGCTGCGGCCTGGAGGCGGGCGAGAGGGGCTTCATCGGCCAGGCGTGGCCGGTAGTCGGACGGGGACGCCTGGGAGTCGAGGGCGCCGATCCGGTCGGAACCGGATTCCAGCAGATAGGGCAGTTCGTCCAGGATCGCAGGGTCGACGGTGTGCCCCGGTTTGCCGAACAGCCGGTTCAGGATGACGCGCCGGCCCCAGGCGTCCGGGGCGGCATCGCGAATGCAGCCGGCGATCGAAAGGCCGGGCCGTGGCACGATCCGTCCCGGCTGGAGCGGCAGTTCCGGCAGGTGGATCGGTATCGCATCGGCACGCGCGAGATAGCTCTGGCCGTAGTTGAAGGAGATCCGGGTGCGGTCGCGCTCCAGCCGGCCTGCGACCACGGGATCGGTTCTCCCTGGCAGCCAGATCCAGACATAGGCCTCTGTCGCTGAGGTGTCAGAAGTCATCCATTACCGGCTTACGGCTGGTGCGCACGCTGTCTGGCAGCAGGGCAAGCTTGTCCCTGACGTGAGCGAGCCGGCGGCTGCGTTCGTCGGCGTCGATCCCGAAGAGCGGGACGCCGACGATGGTCGCCGCCTCGAACACCGCCCCGATCGAGCAACTCGTGTCGCCCTTCTCGATCCGATGGACAAGGCCGCGGGAGACGCCTGCGCGTTCGGAGAGTTCGGCGGCCGTCATCCCACCTGCGATCCGTGCTTCCCGGATCAGGCTGCCGATCAGCGACACGGCTGCCGCGGTTTCCTGCGACAAGACACGGGTGGTTGGTTTGCTCACAACCGCAATTCCAGTCCCATAAACCGAACACAAAGCCCTTTTGCGTTCTGTTTATAGAACAAGCGAAGGGTTTTCCAGAACCCCAGGCAGGCGCCCACGGGGGCTTTCGCGTGCCTACGCCTTCACCAGTTCCGGCATCAGGGTGACCGGCAGCGATTTGATGCCGGCGAAGAAGTTGGAGCGCAGGCGCGACGCCTCTCCCGCCGGGGCGATGTCCGGGAACCGGTCCAGAAGCTCCTCGAACATGATCCTCAGCTGTATCTGCGCCAGCCGGGCGCCGAGGCAGAAATGCGGGCCGATACCGAAAGCCAGGTGCTTGGCGGCGTTTTCGCGCCTTATGTCGAAGCGCTGGCCGTCCGGGAACACCGCGTTGTCGCGGTTGGCCGAGGGATAGAACATCACGACTTTCTCCCCCGCTGCGATCCTCTGCCCCGCAAGCACCGTGTCGCGGGTCGCGGTGCGGCGCATATGTACGACCGGGCTGACATAGCGCAGCATCTCCTCGACCGCGTTCACGATGAGGGCGCGGTCGTTCAGCAGCAGTTCACGCTGGTCCGGGTTCTCGGCCAACGCCAGAAGCCCGCCGGAAATGGTGTTGCGAGTGGTCTCGTTGCCGGCGATCACCATCAAGAGGAAAAAGCCGTCAAGCGCTTCGCGGGGAAGGTCCGCCCCGTCGACCTGGGTGTTCGCGACGAGGCTCATCAGGTCGTCGGTGGGCCGGGCGCGCCGATCCACCATCGCCTTGCGGCCGTAGAGGAACATCTTGGTGAAGATGGCGCTGCCTTCCTCGCTCGACTCGACGACGTCGCGGTCGGCGAGACCGGTCAGCTTGTTGGTCCAGTCGATGATCTCCGCCTGGTCGGCCTCCGGCACGCCCATCATGTCGCACAAGGTCCACAGCGGCAGTTTCCAGGCGATGTCCGGTGCGAAGTCGACCGTCCCGCGCGGCGCCACCTCCTCCAGGATTTCCCTCACCCGGCCGCGGATGCGCGGTTCCAGCGCCGCCAGCGCCTTGGGCGCGAAGGGCGGCACGGCGATCCGGCGATAGACCAGGTGCTGGGGGGCGTCCATCGAGATCATGTTGGACCGCTGGGCGACCATCGCCGCCGGGTTGTCGCGGGTCGCCTTGGCGTTGACGATCTGGATGCCGCCCTTGGCGGACGAGAAGGTCTCCGTGTTGCGGCTCACTTCGACGATGTCGTCATAGCGCATGACCGCCCAGAAGCCGGGCTCGTCCTCCATCCAGTTCTCGTCGTTCCAGTAGACGGGCGCTTCCGCCCTGAGGCGCGTGTAGACGTCATGAGGACGGCCGACCTGCCACAGGTCGAGATTGCGAAGATCGGCGATCTGGCCGACGTCGTGGACCGGCGCGTGGGCCGGCCCCTGGATCCCGATATTGACCGCGCCCGTTGCCATGTCGCGCATCCCTCGATGGTCGGTGAGGCTGATCGCCTGCCTCCTGACGGTCAGCCTGTCACGCCATTGCGGCGGGCGGAACATTCTTCATCATGTGGGGGACACCCCGTCAGACCTTGCCCCCGGCCCCGGCATGGTCCTGGCATGGCCCGCGCCGCTTGACCGCCGGCGCGGCATCGGCCATGGCATATGCCTGCTGCATTGCAACATCCGGATCGGTCCGCTTGAGCTCCACGTCCGCTGAATCCGTCCCGGCCCAGGCCCACGTCATGCCACCCTTCACCGGCATCACGGCGGCGGCCGGCATCGTCATCGTGATCGGCACCATCGTCGGCGGCCTCGGCCACGCCTTCCCGGATGTCGCGGGGCCGGCCCGCATGCTCGCCGCCGCCGGCTACGTCACCTTCATCCTGGCGGAACTGCGCCGTCTTTCTCCCGGGGTCTGGGCCTATCTCGCGGTCGGGGTCGCGATCACCGCGGCGGCCTACCAGACGCATCCCGATCCGGTTCCCCATCTGGTTGAGGGCTTCTCGCGCTCCGCCTTCCTCGGCACGCTGTTCATCGCCCTGGGTGCCCTGGGCTATGTCGCGCGTACCTCGCCGATGATCCACCGCTGCGGCCAGGTGCTGATCCGGCAGCCGCCGGGTCGGCGCTACATCGCCCTCACCCTCGGCGCCCATGTCTTTGGCCTGCTTCTCAATTTCGGATCGATCGCCCTTCTGGGGGTGATGGCGAAGGAGGCGAACACGCTGGACGCCGCCGGCGGGGAGGAGCGCATCATGCGCATCCGCGAACGGCGCATGATGATGGCGATCCTGCGCGGCTTCTCGACGGTCATGGTGTGGTCGCCGTTTTCCATGGCCGCGGGCGTCATCCTGACCGTCATGAAGGGGGTGGACTGGATCGACCTGTTCCCGCTCGGGCTCGCCGGCGGGGCCTCGCTCCTGTTCATCGGCTGGCTGGTCGACCGCCTGTTCGAGCCGCGCCCGACCCAGCCGCCGGTCGACGATCCTATGTCGCGCGACTGGGGGGCCTTCATCCCGCTGACCGGCCTGATCGCGATGGTGTTCCTCGGCGCCCTCGGGGCGGAATACGTCACCGGGGCGGCGATGATCTACGGCGCCTTCCTGTTCGCGCCGATCATTGCCGCGATCTGGCTGGTCCGTCAGGCCGGCAGCGGCCTGGCGAAGATCGCCGGCTTCCTGACCGAGCAGGTGCCCTCCCAGCGCAGCGAGATGGCGATCGCCGGCATGTCGGCCGCCGCCGGCACCTTCATCGCCGGCTTCATCCCGCCGGAAACCATCGCGGACATGATCACCGCCTCCGGCCTGCCGCCGGCCGGGATACTCGCGTCGATGGTGCTGGCGATCATCGTGATCGGCGTGGTCGGCATCAACCCGATGGTGCCGGTGATCATCCTCGGCACAGCCCTCGCCGACCCGATGGCCTTCGGCTTCACGCCGGTGGTCCTGGCGCTGACCCTGGTCGCCGGCTGGTGCATCGCGGTTTCCGCCTCCCCGGTCACCGGGGCGACGCTGGTGGTCGCCCGCTTGACCGATCAGCCGCCGCCGGTCATCGGCCGGCGCTGGAACCTGGCCTATTCGCTGATCGCCGGGACCGATCCTGTCGAGCGCCGGCGAGCGCGGCTCTTCGGTGCTCGACACCCTGCCGGC
>CAYNIS010000165.1:0-7387 GCA_964397055.1 uncultured Rhodospirillaceae bacterium
GGGCACCCCCTGTCTCCTCGACGATCTTGGCAAGCTCGTCGGCGTGGTCGAGCGCGAAGTGGCGGACCCCGTGCCGGTGATAGGCGGCCGCGATCTCGCTCCGCCGCTTGACCGGGTGCATGAACGCGATCCGGGCCGCGGGCAGGTGCGTGCGCACCGCCTCGATCTCGGCGAGGGAGGCGGCGTCGACCGCATCGACCCCGCCGGCGGCCAGGGCCGCCAGAACCCGCGGATCGGGATTGCACTTCACCGCATAATGGACGCGGCCGGGAAACGCCTCGACGAAGTGCCGCGCGGTCCGGGTCAGCGCCTGGGGGCGATGACAATAGAGCGGGCGGTCAGGGCGCTCGGACCTGAGGTGGTTGGCGATCGAAATCGCGGTGTCGGTCATGTCGCATGCATACCCAAGGGTTGGCGTCGGCCGACATCAACGATGCCGATCCAGGACGCGGGAACCATCACACCGCCCCCGGGCGCCTGCCTTGGCAGCCGGGATTGGACCAATCCGGCAAAAACGACCGGTCGATCATAAGGGGCATGACTGTCGCCAGTTCCCGTTCGCAGGAAAAACGCCTGCCGGCGGGCTCAGACGATCAACAAGGGCATCGACAATTGGAACTCGCGGCCGCAACGGCCCGGGTTCCACGAACCGGACGCGGTCAATTCCTCCGCGACGGTTCAAACACCGCAATAGTGCCTAAACATCGGGCATATGGGGCTGGCAGTCAAGGTTTCCGCCGGAATGGCGCCCATCGACCATCGCCGTTGCACGGCCGGACCGCTTGACGTTATGCCGGCTGAAATCGCGCGGATGTGGGAAACCGACCAGCCTTGGCCGTCCTTCATGACTCTGCCAGCGCATCGACGCGGCCGTCGGCGGCGACCCGCATGCTGGCCGCCCTCGCCTTCCTGGTCGGGCCGGTCGGCGGTGTCGCCCCCCTCGCCCTCATCTGGATCATGGTCTTCGCCGGCGGGGCCGTTGCCGCCGGCCTGGTGGTGGAGCGTCCCGAACTGATCCCGGCAGGGCTCAGGCGGTCGAAGCGCATCGCCCTGGCTCTTGTCCTGTTCGCCGGTTACGCCGCCCTTACCGGCCTGTGGGCGCCGCATGCCGGGCAGGCGATCACCCGTGCCCTCTACCTTGCAGGGCTGGTTCCGGTCGCCCTCGTCATCGGCTGGCACCTGTCGACCGCAACGGACGCGGAGCAACGACCGGTTCAGTTGGCGCTCGCGCTCGGTGCGGCGGTCGGCAGTGCCCTGGTGGCGTTCGAGTTCGCGACCGACATGCCGCTGTTCCGCTGGGCCAACGGCCATCACGGCGCAGAGCCGATGTACCGGTTCGTCAAGAACCGGGAGGTGTCGGCGACGACCCTCTTGATGTGGCCGGCGATCACGATCCTGGCGGGGCGCATCGGGCGCTGGCCGGCCGCCGGCCTCGGCCTCCTCCAGGCGAGCAATGTCTGGCTGTCGTCGAGCGGGGCATCGACGCTGGGACTGGCGGTCGGCGCGGTCGTCGCCGTCGCCTTCCGCGCGGCGCCGTCGGTCACGGTGCGGGCCGCGGCAGTGGCGATGGTTGCCGGCTGGGCACTTGCCCTGCCGATCGCCCTGGGCCTCGAACGCGCAGGCCTCGCCGATGCGGAATGGCTCGCCAGTTCGATGCGCCATCGCGTGGAAATCTGGCGCTACACCGCCGAAACGACGCTCGACCGTCCGTTCCTCGGCCACGGCATCGCCGCGACCCGCAATCTCGACGTCAGCGGGGTCAGCTCCCGGTTCATGGACGATCCGACGGCGAGTGTGCTGACCCTTCATCCGCACAACGCCATCCTCCAGGTCTGGCTGGAACTGGGCGCCGTCGGCGCCGTGCTGGGCCTCGCCCTGACCCTGGCCCTAGCACGTCCGCTGGCCCGTGAACGAACGCGCGAGGCGGCATTCGGGCTCGCCGCCGGAACCACCGCCCTCGCAATCGCGGCCACCGGCTTCGGCCTCTGGCAGGGCTGGTGGATGGCGATGCTGGTGATCACCGGCCTTGCGATCCTCGCCTCCGGCGCCGTCAACGGCTATGACCACCAAGAGGCTCAGTAGAAAACCAACCAGGAGGACCCGGGAGGCCATGTCCGACACCGTCAAGGCACTCGTCATCAACCAGGGCGAAGACAAGAAGATCAGCCACGAAGTCAAGGAGATGGCCGCGGCCGACCTGATGGCGGGCGACGTCACCGTCGCGGTCGACTATTCGACCGTGAACTACAAGGACGGCATGGTTCTGAACGGCCTGGGACGTTTGGTCAGGAACTACCCGCACATCCCCGGCATCGACTTCGCCGGCACCGTCGAGGCGTCGGACCATCCCGAATTCCGGCCCGGTCAGAAGGTCGTGCTGAACGGCTTCGGCGTCGGTGAGCGTCATTGGGGCGGCTACGCCAGCAAGGCGCGGGTCAAGGGTGACTGGCTGGTACCGCTGCCGGAGACGATTTCGACCAAGGACGCGATGGCGATCGGGACCGCCGGCTACACCGCCATGCTGTGCGTCATGGCGCTTCAGGACCATGGCGTCAGCCCGGACAAGGGAGAGGTCCTGGTCACCGGGGCGTCCGGCGGGGTCGGGTCGGTGGCCGTCGCCCTGCTCGGCAAGCTCGGCTACAACGTCGTCGCGTCGACCGGCCGGCCGGACAACGCCGACTACCTCAAGGGCCTGGGGGCGACCAGCCTCATCGACCGGGCGGAGCTGTCCGAGCCGTCCGACAAGCCGCTGCTGTCGGAACGCTTCGCCGGGGTCGTCGACAGCGTCGGGGACACGACACTCGCCAATGCCATCGCCCAGGTGAAGTACGGCGGCAGTGTCGCGGCCTGCGGGCTTGCCGGCGGCAATGCCCTGCCGAGCACGGTCCTGCCCTTCATCCTGCGCGGGGTCAACCTGCTCGGCGTCGATTCGGTGATGTGCCCGCAACCGCGCCGGCGCGAGGCGTGGCGTCGCCTCGGCATTGATCTCGACCTCTCCAAGCTCGAAGCGATGACCACGGTAGAGCCGCTGAGTGCCCTCCCCGAGCTCGGCGGAAAGATCCTGAAGGGCCAGTTGCGCGGCCGCACGGTGATCGACGTCAACGCCGGCTGACCATCTTGACGGGGGGCAGTTCAGTAGCCGCTGAACTGCTCCTTGATGATCCGCTCTTCGAGGCCGTGTTCGGGATCGAAGAGCAGGTCCATGCTGACCGCGCGGTCCTCCCAGATCTCGACGGAAAGAACGTCGCGCGATTCCGTGAAGTCCGCGGTGGCGCTGACCGGGCGCTTCAGCGGCTCCAGGACCTCGAACATCACGCGCGCGGTGTGCGGCAGCAGCGCCCCGCGCCAGCGCCGCGGCCGGAACGAGCTGATCGGCGTGAGGGCGAGCAGTTCAGCGCCCAGCGGGATGATCGGCCCGTGGACCGACAGGTTGTACGCCGTGGAACCGGCGGGCGTCGCGACCATGCAGCCGTCGCAGGTCAGTTCCGGCAGGCGTTCGATGCCGTCGACCAGGATTCGTATCTTGGCGGCCTGGCGGGACTGGCGCAGAAGCGAGACCTCGTTGATCGCCAGCGCCTCGCTGATGTGGCCGTGGCTGTCCATGGCGTGCATGCGCAAGGGATGGAGGGCCACGCGGGACGCCTGGTCGATGCGCGGGTTCAGGCCATCCTCACGGTAATCGTTCATCAGGAACCCGACCGACCCGCGGTTCATGCCGTAGACCGGGACAGGCAGGTTCATGAACCGGTGCAGCGTCTCCAGCATGCAGCCGTCGCCGCCGAGGGCCACGATGACGTCGGCCTCTTCCGGCTGGACACAGCCATAGAGCAGGCACAGGCGCTCGAACGCGACCTTTGCCTCGATGGTGTCAGCGGCAACGAAGGCGAGTTTCCGGGCCATGGCCGACACCTATCCAACGAACCAGGGGGGCGCGCGGCAATGCCGCCGCCGATGCGCTTGACCGCCAATCCTCAGCGGCCCGTCCTCAGCCGCCCGTCCTCAGCCGCCCGTCCTCAGCCGCCCGTCACACTCATGTGCCGGCCGACCGCCGGGCCGGTGTGGCGGCGGTCGATCACGAAGTCGTGGCCCTTGGGCTTGCGGTTGATCGCCTCCTGGATGGCGTCGACCAGCGGGCCGTCATGGTCGGCCGCGCGCAGCGGTGCCCGCAGATCCGCCGCGTCCTCCTGACCCAGGCACATGTAGAGGGTGCCGGTGCAGGTCAGGCGCACCCGATTGCAGCTTTCGCAGAAATTATGGGTGAGCGGCGTGATGAAGCCCAGGCGCTGGCCGGTCTCGGCAACGTCGAAATAGCGGGCCGGGCCGCCCGTCCGGTGGCTGCTTTCGCTCAGGGTCCAATGGCGCTTCAGCCGGGCGCGCAGCATCGACAGCGGCAGATACTGGTCGAGGCGGGCGGCACCGCCGGAGCCGCCGTCGATATCGCCGAGCGGCATCACCTCGATGAAGGTCAGGTCGTGGCCGTGCTCGCCGCACCAGCGCACGAGCTCGCTCGCTTCCTCGTCGTTCACCCCGTTCAGGGCGACCGTGTTGATCTTGACATGCAAGCCGGCGTCCTTGGCCGCGGCAATCCCCTCCAGCACCTGGTCGAGCCGTCCCCAGCGGGTGATTTCCTGGAACTTCGCGGCATCGAGCGTGTCCATGGAGACGTTGACGCGGCGCACGCCGGCGGCCGCCAGAGCCTCGGCATGCTTGGCCAACTGCGAGCCGTTGGTGGTCAGCGTCAGCTCATCGAGATCGCCGGTCTTCAGGTGCCGGCCGAGCGAGCGGAACAGCTCCATGATGTTGCGCCGGACCAGGGGTTCGCCGCCGGTCAGGCGCAGCTTCCTGACACCGAGCCCGATGAAGGCGGAGCAGACCCGGTCCAGCTCCTCCAGCGTCAGGATGTCGGCCTTGGGCAGGAACGTCATGTTCTCAGCCATGCAATACACACAGCGGAAATCACAGCGATCGGTCACCGAAACGCGCAGGTAGGTGATGGCACGGCCGAAGGGATCTATGACGGGCTGGGGCTGCATCGGGGCGAACGGGTCCGGGCAACGGGAAAGATGACGAGCGGGTGCCGACAGCGTCGATCACCTTTCCCATTTAGGCATATCTAGCGCGATCCGAAAGCATCCCCGTCAAACGCCGCGGCGCGAACATCGGCGGCGGTGGGCGTTGCACGCCGGGTCCCGACACCGGGCCCGAGACGCTGGACCGCCCGCACCAGGAGCAGGATGGCGAGCAACGCCTGAACCATGGGCGCCAGGAAGATCGTCGTCGCGTCGCCGACCGGGGCCGGCACGACAAGCGCGATCAGGTCGTCGCCGCCGGCGGCGAACATGAGCGCGGGCATCAAGCCGTAGACGAAGGCCCAGTAGAGACCGAAGAGCACGAAGCCGCGGCGGACCCGGTTGTCGATGACGATCAGGTGCATAACCGCGATGTCACGGACGAAGAAGAGGGCACAGGCCGCCAGGAACGGGCCGGCAAGTACCAGGCTGGCCGCCTCGCCCAGCCCGTCGACGGTGAGTGCGCCGGAGCCCTCGGGCAGAACCAGGACAAAGGCGGTCGCCGCGACCGCCGCCATCGGGACGGTCGCCAGCCAGCCTGGAACCAGGACCAGCGCTGCCGAGAAGTTGCCGGCGCGCAGGCGGCCGTAGAGCTGGCGCGCCTCGCCCACGCGGATCGGCAGGGCGATGGCACCGATGTAGGTGAGCCCGCCCGTGATCAGGAAGGCGACGAGAAGCCGGCCGGTCGCCCGATCCACGTAAGGGTCGCGAAACAGCTCCATCGGCGCGGAGAAGCCGGCGGCATAGAAAGTCGCTGCCGCAACGAAGGCCGGCCAGGCGATGGGGTAGTTGGGATAGAGAAGCTCCGCCCGCATCAGGCGGTGCACGCCGACCAGAAGTGCCACGACAAGGGCGAGATAGCTCGCGATCCGGAACAGGGCCGCGTCGATCTGGCGCCCATGCCAGACGACGACATCGACCGTGAGCCCGGAGGCGCCGGCGACGCGGACCGTCGGAAGCTCCTGGCTGCCGAAGAACACCGCCGCCGCCAGCCCGATCGCGGCGAGATGGGCGACCGCGACCTCGAAACGCTGGCCACCGCCCTGCAAGCGCAGCACCAGGAGGCTGGTGAACAACGCCATGGACTGGGAGACCAGGGCGACCATCAACGCCGGCAGCAGGGCTGCCAGCCGACCGGGCGACCCGAAGACCGCGGCGATGACGACGATCGGGATGACGCCTGCCCAGGCGAAAACCGTCGATCCGAAGAGCTTGCCCCAGGCCATCGCGAAGGGGGAGATCGCGGACATCTTCTGGGCCGGCCAGGTCCCTCGCACAACCTCGTTCAGGACGCTGTCGGCGGCCAGCCGCGCCCCCCAGAAGGCGGTCAGGCCAACCACCATGTAGAAGCTGGCTTCGGAGATCGCGGTCCGCCTTTCCGGCGTCAGCGTCAACGGATCGATGCCCTGCCAGCTGCCATGGGATGCGAACCAGACGACGGCGTAGATGCCGAGCATCACCAGAGGTGCCACGACCAGGCGATGGGCCGGGAATTCGAGCCACAGATTGCGGATGAACTCGGGACTCATGGCCTGCCCTGCCCGCCGAGGCGTTCCAGATAGACATCCTGCATCGACCGCTGAACAGCCGCGAAGCTCGCGACCGGCAGGCCGCTGGCGACCAGTGCCCTGAGCAGCTCCGCCTGGCGGTCCAGGTCCCCGGTGAAATCGATCTCGACCCGGTCGGCCGCGATCCCGGCGACCGTCACCAGCTCGCTCCGCTCCAGGAATTCGAGCGCGCGGGCCTCCCACTGGCTGCGCAGTTCGGTGAAGCCGATGCGCAAGCGGCGCGCCTCCGCCGGTCGCGAGGCCCCGATCTCGCAGTGTTCGACGATGCGGCCGTCGTGGATCATCAGCATGTGGCTCGAATAGTCCTCAAGCTCGGTCAGGATGTGGGACGAAACGATGATGGTCATGCCGTCCCGGCACAGACTGACCAGGAGGCGCGAGAGGCTGGCCCGCGCTTCCGGGTCGAGGCCGGAGGCCGGCTCGTCCAGCATCAGGACCTTGGGCTCGTGGATCATCGCCTGGGCCACGGCGAGGCGCTGGCGCAGGCCGCGGGAGAGGCTGCCCGCCTTTTCCTCCAGGCGGTCGTCGAGGCCGAGCCAACGGGCGGCGCGCTGGACCCGTGTGGTCCGCTCGGCACGCGGCACGCCATAGGCCATGGCGAAGTAGGCGAGGCAGCGGCGCACGGTCAGGTCGTCGTAGAGACCGAAGAAGTCCTGGAGGTAGCCGATGCGCGCATGGGCTTCGCGTGGGGCGGCAAGGACGTCCAGACCGTCCACGACGATCGCGCCGGTGAGCGGGTGGTCGAGGCCG
>CAYNIS010000166.1:0-7376 GCA_964397055.1 uncultured Rhodospirillaceae bacterium
TCGGGTCCACGTTCTCGATCGAGCAGATGATGATGCAGTTGTCCGCATGATCGCGGACCACCTCCATCTCGAACTCCTTCCAGCCGAGTACCGACTCCTCGATCAGAACCTGCCCGACCGGGGATGCGGCGATGCCGCTCCTGACGATCTCCTCGAACTCGGTCCGGTTGTAGGCGATGCCGCCGCCGGTGCCGCCGAGGGTGAAGGCCGGGCGGATGATCGCCGGCAGCCCGACCTCCGCCAGGGCGGCACGCGCCTCCTCCAGGTCGGTGACGACGAGGCTCTTCGGGCATTCGAGGCCGATCTCCGCCATCGCCTCGCGGAAGCGCTGGCGGTCCTCGGCCTTCTCGATCGCTTCCCGGTTGGCCCCGATCAGCTCGATGCCGAGCCGCTCCAGCGTGCCGTCCTCGGCCAGGGCCATCGCGGTGTTCAGTGCGGTCTGCCCGCCCATGGTCGCGAGAAGGGCGTCCGGTTTCTCCCGTTCCAGGATGCGGGCGACGACCGCCGGCGTGATCGGCTCGACATATGTCGCGTCGGCGAAGCTCGGATCGGTCATGATCGTCGCCGGGTTGGAGTTCACCAGGACGACGCGATAGCCCTCTTCCTTCAGCGCCTTGACCGCCTGGGTGCCGGAGTAATCGAACTCGCAGGCCTGTCCGATCACGATGGGGCCGGCGCCGATGATGGCGATCGATTGGATGTCTGTGCGTTTGGGCATGGGCGGGCGCGGGGTCCGAAGGCCTGGGTTCGGTTGCGCGAACGCCCCCTCCCGCGGGTCGAAGGGAGAGGGCGTGGCAACTCGCGAAATCTCGCGGGCGGGTTATAGGCCCCGGCCGGCACCGGTGCAAAGACCGTCCCGTTTCTGGCGGCTATGCCGCGAGCGAGGCCTTGCGATCGGCCTTCAGCGCATCGGCCATCTTCTCCGCGATCATCAGCACTGTGAAATGGGTGTTGGCACGGCAGTCGCTCGGCATGACCGAGGCATCGATGACGCGCAGGCCGTCAACGAACTTGACCCGGCACTGGCTGTCGACCGCGGTGCGCGGGTCCTCGTACGCCCCCATCCGGCAACTGCCGACGGCGTGCTGCATGTCCGCCGCCTCCGCCAGCATCAGCTGGTCGAGATCGCGGTCGGACATCGCCTCCACCTCCGCGCGCGGGGTGTTGTTGGGGCCGAGGGCGACATGGGTCGTGATCTCCTCGACCGAGGCATGGTGGGTCATCTTGCCGACATGGCGCACCGCCTGGCGCAGGCGCACGAGGTCGCGGTCGTCGGCCAGCATGTTCTCCCAGATCAGCGGGTCGACCTCCGGCAGGGGGGATCGGGTGACGACGCGACCGGTCGAGAATGCCTCGTACAGCCCGACCGAGAACATGCCGGTTCCCCAGTCGCCGGTCGCAGGATCCGGCCCGCGATGGTTCATGCCGAGGACGCACAGGTCGGCGACCCCGGTCTCCGGCAGGCCCGAGGTCCAGCGCAGGAAGGCGTTGGTGTGCCGGGTGTCGGGGTCGGTCGGCCTGAACGCGTCCTTCAGATGCAGGCGCCACGGCATGATCGGGTGGTCCATCAGGTTGTGGCCGACCGCCGGCACGTCCGCCACCACGTCGATCCCCAGCGCCGTCACCTCCTCGGCCGGGCCGATGCCGGAGCGCATCAGGATCGGCGGGCTGTGACAGGCGCCGGCACACAGCAGCACTTCCCGGGCGGTCGCGGTCTTCCAGCGGTCGGTGTGGCGGAAGCGCACGCCGGTCGCCCGCTTGCCCGTCATCACCACCCGGTCGACCAGCGCATGGCCGAGAATGGTCAGGTTCGCCCGCCCGCGCGCCGGCTCCAGCCAGGCATCGTTGGTGGAGACCCGCTTGCCGTCGCGCTCGTTGATCGGATAGGGGCAGACGCCGATCGCGTCGGGCGCGTTCAGATCCGCATGGAACGGGTGGCCGGCGGCCATGGCGGAGGCCTTGAGGGCCTTGTCGACCGGACCCCAGCGTTCTTCGGGCGTGCGATAGACGGGATAGGGACCCTGGCTGCCGTGATAGCCGGCATCGCCGAAGTCGCCGTCGTCCTCCAGCTTGTTGAAGTAGGGGGCGACGTCGTCCCAGCCCCAGCCCTCGCAGCCGCGCTCGGCCCAGTCTTCGAACGCGTGATTGAAACCGCGGATCGCGATCATGCCGTTGACGGCGGAGGAGCCGCCGACGCCCTTGCCGCGCCAGTAGAGGATCGGCTCCTGGCGTGCCGTGCGCGCGGCGAGCAGGCCCGGCCACTGGTAGGTCTCGATCAGGTGGAGCGGGCGCAGGATGCGGTGGGGGTTGTGGCTGCGGACCTCGGGGATCGTCTCCTCAGACCGATAGTTGCGCCCGGCTTCCAGGAGAAGCACGCGGACGGACGGGTCCTCGGTCAGGCGGGCGGCGAGGACCGACCCGGCCGAGCCGGCGCCGATGATGATGTAGTCGTAAGTGTCGTCTGTCATGCCCCGCTCCCCACAGTCGATCCGCGATCTTGGGGCGTCCGGCGGCATCCCGTCTATGGCTGCTGCGCGGCCGAGAGCGCGCGCAGGTCCGCGATGAGGCGTTGCGCGTGGCCGGCCTCGATCATGTTGCACGGGCTGCCTGTGTGGCGGGCGGGTGCCGAGGGCAGGTCGCCCCGGTCCCCGTCGCCGAACCAGCCGGGGATATCCTGGCGCCATGCCGACTCCGGCCGATGCCGGACCGCGATCACGAACTCCGCCCCATGGCGATAGCGACTGACCGAGGTCCAGAAACCGGTGAAGCGGACGCGCAGCGGCGTTCGGGCCTCGCCCTTGAAGACCTCCCGCACCTCAAAGACGACATGGGAATAGGGCGGGTCCGGGAAGTTGCCGCGGGTCAGGAAGTCCTCGACCCGAAGTGCGATGCCGCGAAACACCAGATCGCCGTTCGCCAGCCATCGATGCGCAACGGGTGCGGGGCAGGTCAGTGCAACCGCCTGGGTGGCTAGCGCAAATCCCGCGCGGACCGAACCAGTCCGCGACGACGGTTTACGCGTCAGTTCAATGGTTTGAGCATTTTCCGAACCTCCAGACTGGTTCAGTCTGGCTGGAGAAAGCTCTAGGGTCGCAACGATGAACGCCCCCGAAACGGCTGCCATCGCCGCCCGGATCATTCTTCCTGACCTGGTTGCGTCGCGACCTCCGACCTGACTTCCGAGAGATATGAGCCGTCGGCGGAATGGCGTGTCCCGCCGCAGGGACCGCCCAGGGTCAGCGTGGCCTCATGCGGGCCGTAGAAGAAGGCGATCAGCGGGTCGCCGATGTCATAGGTGCCGCCGCGCCGGTGGCAGCCGTCGTCGGAAAGGGCGGTCAGGGTGCCGGCGGCCGCCCCCTTCAGCACTTCCGTCACCGTCAGGGTGACCATCTTGCGCCCGCAAGGTGCCGGTCCTTCCAGATAGTCGATCGTGGTGACCTTCCCGGCGGCGACGATCGCCGCCTTGGCCACGGCCTCTGCCGCGGTCAGGGCCCGGCAACTCGACGCTGCGGCCGGCTCGACGCTTAAGAGAAGGGCTGCCGCGAACACGATGGTCGAGCGGGTCATGTCACAATCTCCCCCGGCTGCATGTCCGCAGCCTACGAGGGATTTCGGGCGGCCATGCGGCGAAAATACTCAACCATCTGCTGCACCGGGCGCGACGTGAAATACGCCGATCCGCCCAGTTCGACGAAGCCGCAGGGGCCCGAGTCGGCTGGGCCGCCTGACCTGCGGGCGGCGAAGACCAGCTGTTCGTCGCCCGCCGCGAAGCCGTTGGCCGGGTTCAGAGCGCCGGTGAAGCGCACCTCGATCTCGCCCACCGGGTCGCCCTTCAGCGTTTCGTCCACGCTGTAGGTGGTGATGGTATAGGGCTCGAACTCCTCCCCCGGCCGCGGCCGGACCAGGTCCGTACGCACGACCCGGCCGCAGAAGATGATGTCGACCGACGCGAACCAGCGTTCCGCCTCCGGCACGGGGCAGCTGGCGCTGGCGGCGGCGATGTCGGGAGATGCGATCAGGAACCCGCTGAGCAGGAGGCTTGCAAGCCAGCCGTGGTGCATGGGGAACTCCGATACCCGGAATATCCCTACACCTTACCATGGGTTGGTAAAACCCAGGATAAGGGCAATCCCCTAGTCGGTGTCCTTGACCGCGTCGATCGCCTGGATAAAGCGCGCGAACAGGTAATGGCTGTCATGCGGACCCGGTGAGGCCTCCGGATGGTACTGGACGGAGAACACCGGCCGGTCCTGAACCCGCAAGCCCTCATTGGTGCCGTCGAACAGGCTGACATGGGTCGGCACGACGCCGGCCGGCAGGCTTGCCGCCACCACCTGGAAGCCGTGGTTCTGGCTGGTGATCTCGACCCGGCCGGTCTCCAGGTCCTTGACCGGGTGATTGGCGCCGCGGTGGCCCAGATGCATCTTTTCGGTGCGGCAGCCGAGGGCGAGCGCCAGCAACTGATGGCCGAGGCAGATGCCGAACACCGGCTTCCCGCTGGTGACTAGATCGCGGATCACCGGGACCGCGTAGTTGCCGGTCGCCGCCGGGTCGCCGGGACCGTTGGACAGGAAGATGCCGTCCGGCTCGTGGCGCATGATGTCTTCGACGGTGGCGGTCGCCGGGACCACCGTCACCCGGCAGCCGAGCCCGGCGAGCGAGCGCAGGATGTTGCGCTTGGCGCCGAAGTCCATCGCCACGACATGGCGCTCGGCCGGTCCGAGCTGGCCATAGCCGGCGTCGAGCTGCCACGGCGTTTCCGTCCAGCTATGGGCCTGGCGGCAGGATACCTCCAGCGCCAGGTCCATGCCGTTGAGGCCGGGCCACGCTGCCGCCTCCGCGGTCAAGGCGGCGATATCGAGCCGCCCGTCCGGATCGTGGGCGATGACCCCCGACGGAGCACCCGAGTCGCGGATCCGCCGGGTCATCAGCCGGGTGTCGATGCCCGAGATGCCGATCAGGCCGTAGGCGCTCAGCCAGTCGTCGAGATGGCGCTGGGCCCGCCAGTTGGCCGGCTGGGTGACATCCGCGCGCAGGACGAGCCCGCGCGCCGCGGGCGTCGTCGTCTCCACATCCTCGCCATTGGCCCCGACATTGCCGATATGCGGGAAGGTGAAGGTGATGATCTGACCGGCGTAGGAGGGATCGGTCAGGATCTCCTGGTAGCCGGTGAGCGAGGTGTTGAAGCACACCTCCCCCACGGCGTGACCGATGCCGCCGAGGCCCTGCCCCGCGAACACGGTGCCATCGGCGAGCACCAGGACGGCGGTGGCCGGGCGCCCCCACGCGTCGATCAGCCGATCGGCGCCGGCGGGATCGCTGATCAGGGGTGCGGAATAAGCGGGGGTCTGGGGGGAAGAGGCCATTGCCACCAATCAAGACGAATGCCAGCATTTCTAACGATGGGTCGGACGGCTGATCGCAGCGGTCGATTACCCCCTTGTGAGGGCCCGCCCGTCCATGTCAGACGTCGGAGCCTTAGGCGTCTGGGTGTCAAAGCGTCAAGCGGACCGCCGCACATGGCAGGTGTCTCGATCAGGCTGGTGATGACCGCGCGGAGTTTCCGCCAGGGTCGGCCGGCCGGATGGCAAGGCCCCAAAAAAATAATGGAATTGACGGGTTCAAGGGAGGCTCGCGGCCGATGATGCTGCGGCAGGAACTGACTTCGGCTCTCAAGCAGGCAGTGCTCGAGGGCAGGGAACGCCGGGCGACGACCGTCCGTCTGATCCTGGCGGCGATCCGGGACCGGGATGTCGCAGCACAGGCCAAGGGCCGATCGGAGGGGATCGACGACGACAGCGTCGCCGACCTGATGCGCACCATGATCGCCCAGCGGCGCGAGGCGATGCGCCATCATGAAGAGGGCGGTCAGTGTGCGCTTGCCGAGCAGGAGCGCGAGGAGATCGGCGTGATCGGCGGGTTTCTGCCCGTAGCCCTTTCCGAGACCGAGGCGGAGGCCGCGATCGACGGCCTGATCGAGGAGATCGGCGCCTGCTGCGTGAAGGACATCGGCCGCACGATGTCCGAATTGAAGGGGCGGTACGCCGGGCGCATGGATTTCTCACGCGCGTGCAGCGTGGTGAAGGATCGCCTCGCCTGAAGCCTGTCAACATCTCGCCCGATGGCGACCGACTGACTAAATAGGGGATCGCGGCCGGCGATCCTGCGGGCCGCCCCATGCGGCCCCCGCGCGAGCATGCGGGGGGCCTTCCAGGACGCGTTCGAATGGCGATCCCCCCGGCCTTCCTCGACGAGATTCGCCAGCGTCTGACGCTGTCCCAGGTCATTGCCCGCCGGATCCCGATCCGCCGTGCGGGCCGCCGCTTCATGGCCTGCTGCCCGTTCCACAACGAAAAGACGCCGTCCTTCTCGATCAATGATCAGGGCGGCTTCTACCATTGCTTCGGCTGCGGCGCGCACGGCGACGTCATCACTTTCCTGCGCGAATACGACAAGCTCTCCTTCCGGGAGGCGGTCGAGGTCCTGGCGACCGAAGCGGGGCTCGAGGTGCCGAAGGCGGATCCCGGGGCCCAGGCGGCGGAGGACCGCCGCCAGCGCCTGCGCTCGGCCCTCGACGCCGTTGCCCGCCGGTTCGAGGCGGCGTTGTTCGCGCCCGCCGGCCGGGCCGCCCTCGACTATCTGATGCGGGCGCGGGGGCTCACCGAGGAGACGATCCGCAGCTTCCGCCTGGGCTGGGCGGGGGAGGACGGCCCAAGCCTGATCGCCGCCATGCGCGACGCCGGCTTCGATCAGGAGACCCTGGTCGAACTCGGCCTCGTCCGGGTCAACGAGCGCGGTCCCTACGCCTTCTTCCGGCGTCGGGTGATGTTCCCGGTGACCGACCGGCGCGGCCGGGTGATCGCCTTCGGCGGCCGCCTGATCGAAGGCGACGGCCCGAAATACATCAACTCGCCGGAGCACCCGCTGTTCGACAAGGGCCGCACCCTCTACGGCCTCGCGCGCGCGCAGGCGGCGGTCCGCGCGCGCGAACCGTTGATCGTGGTCGAGGGGTACATGGACGTGGTCGCCCTCGCCGCGGCCGGCCTGGACGGGGCGGTGGCCCCGCTCGGGACCGCTCTCACCCGCGATCAGGTGACGTTGATGTGGGACTCGGCCGGCCCCGACGCCCCACCGCCGATCCTCTGTTTCGACGGGGACCGGGCCGGCCAGCGGGCCGCCGAGCGGGCGGTCGACCAGGCCCTGCCGGCGGTCGCCCCGGGCCGCAGCCTCGCCTTCGCCTTCATGCCCGCGGGAGAGGATCCGGACAGCCTGGTTCGCGGCAAGGGGCTGGAGGCGATTCGCCATGTACTCGGCCAGGCGGTCCCGCTCGCCGACCTCCTGTGGCGGATCGAACTCGCCCGGAACCCCGCAAAGAC
>CAYNIS010000167.1:0-7355 GCA_964397055.1 uncultured Rhodospirillaceae bacterium
GTCCGTCGTCGCGAGGCAGGCGCCCAGCGGGAAGCCGCCGCCGATCCCCTTGGCGATGCACATCACGTCCGGGGTGATGCCGGCATGCTCATAGGCGAACAGCTTGCCGGTCCGGCCCATGCCGCACTGGATCTCGTCCAGGAACATGAGCAGCCCGAATTCATCGCAGATGTCGCGCACCGCGCGCAGGTAGTCGGCATTGGCGACGACGATCCCGCCCTCGCCGATCACCGGCTCGACGTTGATCGCCGCCGTCTCCGGCGTGATCGCCGCGCGTAGCTCGTTCAGGTTGTTGAACGAAACCTGGTCGAAGCCGTCCAGGAGCGGGCCGAAGCCGGCCGTCAGCTTTTCCGACATGGCCGCCGAGATGCCGGCCATGGTCCGGCCGTGGAAGGCGCCGCCGACGGTGATCACCCGGTTGCGTTGCGGCTCGCCGCGCGCCGAGAAGTACTTGCGGACAAGCTTGAGGCCGGCTTCCCACGCCTCCGCCCCGGAGTTGTTGAAGAACACGACATCGGCGAAGGTGGCAGCGGCCAGCCGCTGGGCCAGCCGCTCCTGCCCCGGGATGCGGAACAGGTTGGACGTATGCCAGAGCTTGTGCGCCTGTTCGTTGAGGGCGGCAACCAGATGCGGGTGGGCATGGCCAAGCAGGGTAACGGCGATGCCGGAAGCGAAGTCGAGGTATCGTCGCCCCGCCGTATCGAAGAGATACGGCCCCTCGCCCCGTTCGAAAGCCACATCGGCCCGGGCATAGGTGGGCATTACCGCGTTCATCGCCACCGTCCTCCTGTTCAACTGGTTCTAGCGCAAACCCCGAGCGGACTGAATCAGTCCGCGACGACGATTTGCGCGTCGATTCAGTAGGTTGAGCATTTTCCAGCCAGACTGCTTCAGTCTCGCTGGAAAATGCTCTGGGCACAAAATCTCCCGTCGTCAGAATGGGCGGCGGATTCCTGAAACACCACCCCCAAGCCTGCCAGGAAGCCGACGGTTATCGTCGCCGCGCCGGGGCGTGTCAATGCCGTGGGCCGGTCGCCGTGCTCGCGCCTACGGGCGGAGCTTGTAGCCCGATCGGACCAGCGCCCAGGCGGCGAGAGCGATGACCGCGGTCGCGAGCGGCCCGAGGGCGAGCGAGACCAGGGGATCGAAGGTCGGTTCCCCGCCGAACCCCATCCGGAAGCCGTCGACCAGATAGACCACGGGGCTGGAGAGCGCGATCGCCGCGAGCCAGGCCGGGAACGCGTCCACCGGGACGAAGATGCCGGATATCCCGACCAGCGGGATCACCAGGAAGCCGATGGCGGCGGCGATGTGGTCCCACTTGTCCGCCCACAGGGCGACGATGACCCCGGCCATCGCCATCATCAGGCCGGACCAGGCCGCGAACCACAGGATCGCGAGCGGGTGGGTCACCGAAACCGGCCAGATCAGCGCCAGGACCCCCAGCACCATCGCCGCCGTTGTCAGCCCGGCGGCGAGGCCGGCCAGAGCATAGCCCGCGACCAGTTCGAAGGCGGCCAGGGGGCTGGTCAGAAGCTCGGCCGCGGTGCCCTCGATCTTGTCGAAGAGGAGGGAGAAGCCCGGCTGCTCGAACGCCTTGGTCATCACCGTCAGGATGACCAGGCCCGGCACCAGGTGATCCAGCACCGCCGCGCCCTCCGGCGTGGCGCGGGCATCGCCAAGGGCCAGGATGAACAGGGTCAGGTAGATCGAGACCTGGAAGACGTGACCCAGCACCGCCTCGACCCCAAAGACGATGAAGCGTCGCACCTCGCGCCGCACCAGGCTGCGGAACGGCAGGCCGAACGGGCGGATGTCCAGGCGCGGGCGCACCGGCCCGCCGGCAGCACTGCCTGGGCCGGCCCCGGCGAGCGGCGCGGCCCTCACGATTTCAGCTTGTAGCCGGTCGCGACCATGCGCAGCGCCACCGCCCACAGGGCCAGCGTCACCCCCGACATGACCGCGATCCCGGTTGCGATGTCGCTGTCGGCGACGCCGATGAAGCCGTAGCGGAAACCGTCGATCATGTAGAAGAACGGGTTGACGAGGGCGATCTGCTGCCACGCCTCGGGCAGGCGCTCGATCCGATAGAAGGTGCCGGACAGGAAGGTCAGCGGGGTCACCACGAAATTGGTCACGCTCGCGACATGATCGAACTTCTCCGCCCAGATGCCCGTGATCAGGCCGAGGAGCGAGAGCATCATCGACCCCAGAATGGCGTGGACCAGGATGACCAGCGGGTCGTGGACCGGCAGTTGGACGAAAAGGAGAACCCCGGTCAGCGTCGTGCAGCCGACCATCAGCCCGCGGGTCGCTCCGCCCATGACATAGGCGATGCACCATTCGAGCGGGGTCAGCGGCGGCATCATGACGTCGACCATGATGTTCGAGATCTTGCCGCCGACGATCGAGCTCGAGGTGTTGGCGAAGGCGTTCTGGGCCATGGTCATGATGATCAGGCCGGGGCCGAGGAACTGCATGAACGGTACGTCGCCGATCTGGCGGACCAGACCGCCGAGGGCGAGCGCGAAGACGGCGAAGAACAACAGCGTGGTGACGACGGGGGCGAGCAGGGCCTGCATGATGATCTTGAAGAACCGGTGCACCTCCT
This sequence comes from uncultured Rhodospirillaceae bacterium, assembly GCA_964397055.1. Lineage (GTDB taxonomy): Bacteria > Pseudomonadota > Alphaproteobacteria > CAYNIS01 > CAYNIS01 > CAYNIS01. Next base: position 2,612 of record CAYNIS010000167.1, read on the forward strand.
TGCGGTACAGGGTCCACAGGCCGATCCAGTTGACGGGGCCGATCTCGCGCGGTTTCGGCGCGGCCAGCACGGGTCGCGCTGCCGTCGGCCGGTCGATGGGTGCGTTCATGGACCGTCTTTCCCCGCTGATCTGCCAGCACGTCGTTGTCTTCGAGAGCCCTAGTCGGGTGACTTCGACGTTCGGATCCCTTTGGCAGCACGTGCCGAACCAAGCGTCGAACTCGGAAACTCCACTAGAAACAATAGGTTATCGAGCGGTGTCCCGGTTCCGACACCTGCCTCCGGCTTCATGTCAACTGGGTCGCACATGTCGGAATCGAACCACTAGGCGCTTTGCCGCCGTCGCCACAACCGCCGATGCCGGGCAACAGGCATGAGGCTGGCGGCCGCGAGAGGTGACGCATGACCCGGCGCCGGCCTCCCCGCCCTGATGACATGGCGCTCGACCGGCTGGTCGACCATGGGCTCCGCTACCTTGCCCGCTACAATGCGGGTTCAGGAGACCTGCGCCGGGTGCTCAAGCGCCGCCTCGACCGCGCCGTGGTGGAAGGTGTCATCGCCGGCGAGGACGCGGCCACACGGCTGGACGCGGCCCTCGCGCGCCTTGGCGACCTCGGCGTCGTCGACGACAGCAGGTTCGCCGCGAGCCTTGCCCGATCGCTGCGGTCCAGGGGGCGCTCGGCGGCGGCGATTGCCGGCCGGCTCGCCCGTTCCGGGATCGGTCGGGAGGCGGCGGCCGAGGCGATTGCCGAGGCTGACGAGGCCGGCGGCGATCCGACGGAAGGCGAGGTCGGCGAGCGGGCGGCCGCCCATCGGCTGGCGCGGCGCCGGCGGCTGGGGCCCTGGCGACCCGCCGCGCGGGTTGAGAACCGGGACCGGGATGTCGCCGCCCTGGCGCGCGCCGGCTTTTCGGTCGCGATCGCGATCGCCGTTATCGACGGCGACCGTGGCGAAACGCCCTAGGGCGTTTTCCAGCCGGACGGAACCGGCCCGGCGGTTCAAAAAACGCTCAGATTCACTTGGTTGGCGCGCGTTCCGAACCGCGATGTGGGCCCACATCGCTGGAACACGCGCTAGGATCGGTGCGGCGTTCATCGTCTTTTCAATCAGATCGTGCTAGTATTCCCGTTACGTTCCGACGACGGAGGCGGCAATGCGGCGAAAGATGCTGGCGGCGGGTTTCGCAGTCGTCGCCCTGATCCTGTTCCTGTTCCCGAACCTGCCCGACGACATCCGCTATTACGCCGACGACTACGACGTTTCCGCCATCAACTTCCTGCCGCCCCTGCCGCCGGATCACCCTAACGGCCCGATCGAGTGGCCAGAGGGGGTCGGGGCCTGGCGCCTTTCGCACGAACGTCTTGCACGCCAAGCACAGCAGGAGCCAATCGACGAGTCCCTTCTCAGTCGTTATAGAGCTGCTCGCCTTACCTGCGCGCGCAACGGCGATTTCCGTTGCCAAAGCAGCGTCGGAAGGTTCCTAAGCGGTTGGGCTCACACGTCCACCCGGGAATTTCCACCAAACGCTCGCCAGTCGCTCTACTGGCACGAACGGGCTGCCCGGGGTGGTAGCCGATCTGCGCGCGAAGAAATGCACTGGACCATCCTTGAGCATGCCGGAGGAGAGACAAGCGAAGAGGTCTATCAGAACCTCGTGGAGTCGATGGCCTGGGTCCTTCTCGCCTATGACGTCAATGGCAGGGCACTTTTGCTGCATGGGGGCTGTGAGAGCGTCTTCGACCTCAAAGAGACCGTACCCGAGCTCGACATGGGCCTCTTGAGGTACCGTGGTCTCCGACTGGCGCGGTTGTGGCGAGAGCAGTTGGAGCCGGGCAAGTCCCCGCCAGCATGGTCTTTGTGCCCATGACCCGGATCCAGTTCAATCGAATCGAGTGTGGCTTACGTCGTCGCGGCTTCTTGATTGGATTCTCCAGACCGCTTGGGGCTGGTTGCGGCGACGCTGTTCCAATCGGAAGCGTCGCGCATCACTCCACGCTTGATTAAGGGTGTAGCTGCCGAGAACACCAATCGGTAAGCCGGCCAGTGGTGGGAGAAGCCAAGTCACCATACCAAGAAGGACTGTGCTATCGATTTCCCCGTTGGCGTAGTCTTCAAGGTATTGGGTTGCTGTCTCCAGCTCATCGTCATCAAGGGCCGCGGGGAAGGCGAACGGGTCGACTCGGGATCGCCTGAGGGTGCGGTCGATCGCCCGAAACTGCTCAGAGTCCATGATCCCCTCACGGTGCAGTAGCGCGGCCTTGATGCCTAGGCGGTGCGCAGAATTACTGTCGTTGTAAACGCCCAGCATCTCCACCAAGAACTTTCGTCCTTCCGGATTCTTGGCCAAACTGCGAAAGAGGTCACCGTCCAGGTCAAGAGAGTTGGCAAGATAGTTGTACTCTGCCTCTTTCTGCCATTGGCCGTGGGGCGGCTCGGCGACGGGGTCTGCGGGATCTGCAATGATACCGTCGTTGAACAGATTGAGTCGTGAAATGTACTCATGAACGGCGGCCCTTGCGGTGTCTCGATCCGCATCGGTGGCCAGATCGCGCAGCGGCTCGCTGATCCACTCGGCAGCAAACGAGTTTGCGGTATCTGGAAGAATGCCGGCGTCGATCATGCCGATCGTGCGGCGCCCCAGGTTCCAGAGGCGTTGTGGCAGGTCATCGTCGGGGCCGGCGAGGGCTTCGCTTGCATAGGCCGACAGATTGTGGAGCGCGTCCGCGGAGATATAAGTTTCAGTTGAACCTGCACCAGTCGTCAGGGACTGATCGTCCCGGATATGGTGTCCGATACGCGCGACGAGCTGCCGCGCCCTTGCGTCAAACCGGTAGAGAAGGTCTTGGTCTCCGGACACACGTGCCTTGTTTATGTTGGCCACAACCTGCATCAGTTGGGCCTTCAGAGGCGTAGTAAACTGAGTGTCGGGCAAACCATCGATCCAGTCCTGAACCGCACCGGTCGTTTGCAACGTAACGTTCGGCACCACATCGTAGAGTGTTTGCAAGTCAACGGAGGGTTGTTGCCAGAACGGGTCGTGTGGCGGCGGTAGCTGAAGGGGAGATGGGGCATCAATACCTCGGCCATAGACTGGTCTCTCCTCGGGAACGATCGCAGGGCCAGCTTGCGCAAGCCGGTTGAGAACTGGATCGTTTTGCGATTCGGCGAACTGGTCCAGTCCCTCCAGTGCTTCCGTGAAGCGCCGGTAGGCCGCGTCAACAGCCTTCGGATCACCGCCCCTCAGGGCCGCCTGGACCTCTGCCGCATCCGCTCTCAGCCTTCGGTGCCAGTGTCCATCGCGCCCCGCGGTGGCGCGATCGATCAGGTTGAGGACACCACCGAATGGGTCTGGTCGCACGCTGTTTCGGTTGCTTTTGTCGGCACCAAGTGCTGCCTCAGCCCCTTTGGCGATGTCGGCAACGCCTGGGTTCCGCATTGCCTCGCGCGGATCAGGGCGCATCTGGTCCTGGATGGCTGCACGCTGTTGGGCGACCTGACGCGCCTCTTCTGCCCTTTTCAGGACAGCTTCTGGTCGCTGCCCAGGGACCTGTGCCTCCGGTGGAGGCGGGCGCTCGCCTGGAACCTCCATGGTCCGCCATTGCTGCTGGGCCGATGCGCGCCGGTATTCAGCGGCCAGTTCCCGGTCGGTGTCGGTCAGCCGGCCGCCGTGGATCGGGTGGTCGTGATCGGGCGGCAGACTTCCCTGTTCGTGATGACGTCGCACGGCCAAGCGTTTCAACCGGTCCGCTTCGGCGGGAGCGCCACCGCGCTTGCCGACCTCTCCGTCGATCAGCGCTTCGATCTGATGGAGCCCGAGCCGTCTGACATCGCCGATCGCCTGGTAGACGGCGTCGACACGATGCTGAAATCCGGGCTGTGGGCGCGGCGGAGGCACGTGCGCAGTCGGTGGTGGGGGGCCGGGGACGTTCATGTTGGCGCGGGTGAAGCCGCTGGCCGGGGCAGCGTCACGTCCAGGCAACAGGCCCGGTAGATGCCTGGCGCCCGGCATGGCCTGGGGCCGAGGCTCGGGCCCTCGCGCCTGACCACGGCCAACATTGAGGTGCTCGCTGTCGACAGTGGCGTTCAGGGCGACCTGACGGGCCAATGCCAGACCCTTGGCCGTCTTCGGTCCTCTGTTCCCGGCAGCGTTGTTCGGCACGGCTGAACCGCCCGGAGGCTCAGCCGTGATCGGCGGCCGAGGTCCGTGACCAATCTCCGTGTGTCGGGCTGGTGCAGTACCTCCGCCACGTTCTTCGTTCTCGATGACGGCGTTCAGGGCGACTTGGCGGGCCAATGCCAGACCCTTGGCCGTTTTTGGCCCCGGCTTCGGGGGACGGTCGTTGTCCCGGCTGGCCGACGGCCGCGCGTACGTCTCTGACGAGGACGTACGCCAGGGACTACGTGGCCCATGTGCGGCGCTCGACGATTCCGGCCCGGTGTCGGCGCGCCGGGCCTCCGCCTCGATGTATCGTGCCAGCCGGCGGCCCTCGGCGGTCTTGCCGATGGTCGGCTTCAGCCTGAACTGCAACTTCGGGGGGCGCCGCTTGCCACCGCCCCACACATCCTCGTCCAAGTCTCGTACCCTCCACGTTTCATGAGTGCCGGGCCTCTTACTGGGGAGGCCCCACCGCCCGCGCGGGCGGTCGCAATCATATGTATGTAAAGAACGTATATATGTCCACTATGAATGCCGCCTCCCGGCCAGCGCCGCCGGCTGGCCGGGAGACCGCACTCGACCGTGTCA
>CAYNIS010000168.1:0-7305 GCA_964397055.1 uncultured Rhodospirillaceae bacterium
GCAGGTCGGCGACCGCGTCGCGCACCCGGCTGAACGCCTCCTCCGTTTCCATGATCGCGTCGTCGAGCTCGACCCGGACCAGGGACAGACCGGCCCGGCTGGTCGAGGTGATCGTGTCGATCTCCGAGATTTCGCGAAGCTCATCCTCGATCGGCTCGGTGACCAGGGCCTCGACGCGGGCCGCGTCGGCGCCCGGCACGGGCGTCAGGATGACCGCCACGCGGCCGGTGATGCGGGGGTCCTCCTGCCGGGTGATGGCGCTGAACGCGGACAGCCCGGCGGTCAGGATGACGAACAGGCTGAGGACCAGAAGGCGCGGGTTGGTGAGGAAGATCGACGACATGGCTCAACCCGCCCCTGCAGCGGTGGCGAGGCTGGCCGCCTCCTCAAGGGTGACGCGCTGGCCCGGGGCCACGCGATGCAGCCCGCTTGCGACCAGGCGGTCGCCGGCCTCAAGGGTGCCGCGCACGAACACACGGTCGCCGGTGGTGTGCAGGATCTCGACCTCCCCGCGGGTGACCACGAACGTGCCGTCGCCGTCGGGTTCCAGGACGAAGACCGTCCACAGGCCGCGCAGGCCCTCGGTCAGGGCGGTGGTCGGCAGCCAGAACCCGGGTTCGCCGATATCCTCCTCGATCGCGAGGCGGGCGAGCTGGCCGGACGCGGCGGTCAGCGCTTCCTCGATCGACAGGATCGCGGTCACGGTGCGGGTCGCGGGGTCGAGCGACGGGACGATCTTCTCGACCGTCGCGCTGACGGTCTTGCCGGCGATCTCCAGCCGCTTCGGCGCGCCCTCCGCCAGGTCCTCGGCAAACCGGACCGGGACGCCTATGCGCGCTTCCAGCGGCCCGCTGTCGAGCACCGCGAAGACCGGCATGCCGGCGGTCACCACCGTGCCTTCGTCGACCAGCCGGTCGGAGATGATGCTGTCGAACGGCGCCAGCAGCCGCGATTTCGCGAGATCGACGTCGATGCGGGCGAGGCTGGCTTCGAGGCGCTGGACCTGGGCCTCGATCACCTGCACCTCGAACCGGCTTTCGTCGAGCCGCTGGTCGGGGATGTGTCCGCGTTCGTTCAGTTCGCGCTGCCGGTCCAGCGTCAGCCGGGCGAGGTTGAGGCGGGCCCGCGCCTCCGCGCGCTGGGCGACGATCTCCTGACGGCCGGTTTCCAGGAGCGCGATGTCGAGCTCGGCGACGACCTGGCCGCGCACGACCCGGTCGCCGTCATCCGCTAGGACGCGGGTGATCAGGCCGCCGCGCTCGAACCCGATGCGGCTCGCCCGTCTGGCCTCGACCTGGCCGGCGTAGTACCGCGTGACCGTGTAGCTGTCGCTGGCTTCGGCGATGATGGCCGCGATCGGCAGCGGGCGGGCCTCGCTCGGCCCGGTGGCGTCGGCACGGCCGGCGATGATGGCGGTGCCGGCCGCGGCTGCCCCGCCGATCATCAGCGCTGCGACCACGACGGCCCGGATCGCGCCGAGCCAGCCGTCCGAGGGGGGCGGCCGGCGGGCCTTCGCGGCGTCGCCCGGTGCTGCGTCCTGCCGAGGTGTCGACCACGCGGCCTGCATTGCCGTTTCCGGCGCTGGTGTGCGGTTTGCGGTCATCGGTCCCCTGTCTCCTCGTCCACCCGTCGATCGGCGGAAACTCTGTGATCGCTGACAAGATACGAAATTCATCACAAATCAGATTTCACCCACCCAGACTTCGCGCGGCATGCTCATCGGGTCCTTGCGGGGTGGGTCGGTCCGCTGCCGGCGGCTGCTGTCAGCCGCCCAGGGCGCGGATCACGAAGTCGGCCATCTGGCGCGCCTCCTCGACCATCCGGTCCTCGTCGCCATCCTCGATCTGGCAGCAGCGCTGGGCGACCAGTAGCGGGTGGTAGAACTTGATGATGGCGTTGAGGGTCGTCTTCGCCGCGATCTCGACGTCGTCCACGCGGAACTCGCCCGCGCGCGCGCCGTCGGCGATGATCTGGCCGATCAGGCCGCCGATCACCTGGAGGTGGGCGTGGATGCAGGTCCAGTGCTCCTCCATCGCCGCACGCACCATCTCATGCACGCGGGTTTCGTCGAGGAAGCGTTCGCGCGCCTGTTCCTGCATGCCGAGGATGAAGGCGGTGATCCGTTGGCTGGCCGAGATTTGCTGGGCCGCGATCGCGCGCACATGATCCTCGACCTTGCCCAGCATGCGCCGGGCCATCGCCTCGTTGATCGCCGCCTTGCTGTCGAAGAAGCGGTAGACGTTGGCTGGCGACATGTGCGCCGTCCGGGCGATGTCGGCGACCGTCGTCTTGGTGTAGCCGACCGAACGGAAATGCCGATCCGCCGCCGCCATGATGCGGGTTCTGGTGGTGTCCGGGTCTTCGGCGGCGGCGCGGGCCATCAGGCGCTTTCCAGACTCAATAACTGAAGGATTTCGATTTTTATCAAGTATCCACGAGAGGGCATCTGTCAAGCGGATCGACCGCGCGGTAAGTGGGGCTAATTCGCCAGAATTCCGCCATCCTCGAACGCTCGACTGGTGCAGCCCGCGCAAGCGTGCTATGCGACCGAACCATGCCGGAATGACTCTGCATGACAGTCGGACTTGCGCCAGACGGCCGCAGGAAAAAGAAGCCGCATCGCTTAGTCCGTTGATCGGCGGGATCGCCCGGCCGACCTGGACCTTGGGAGGATGAAGAATGGTTCGTACCCTTATCGCGGCCGCCGCCGTTGCCGGCCTCGCTGCCGCCCCGGCGCTCGCGGACGACATGGACGCGCTGCCGAAGAACCAGACCTGGACTGCCTACGGCACGAACGCCTCCGGCTACGCCATGGCGGTCGGCATCGGTAACGCGCTGAGCGACGCCTACGGCGTCAACTTCCGCGTCATCCCCGGCGAAAACGACATCGCCCGCATGGCGCCGCTGCGTGACGGCCTTGCCCAGCTCTGTGCTTGCGGCATTGCCAGCTACTTCGGTTCGGAAGGTGTTCTCCTGTTCGCCGACCCGGACTGGGGCCCGCAGCCGATCCGCATCATCATGACCTCGCGCGGGACTTTCGGCCTGCAGGCCGTGGTCGCGGGCGACATCGGTGTCGAGGAGATGTCGGACCTCGCCGGCAAGCGCATTCCGTGGGTTGTCGGCGGTGACGCCCTCAACCTCGGCATGGAAGCCATGATGGCGTTCGGCGGCGTCACCTGGGACGATGTCACCAAGGTCGAGGTCCCGGGCAACAAGCAGATGTTCGAGGCGATGCTGGCCAACCAGGCCGACGCTGCGTTCACCTCCACCGTGAACCCGGCGACCGCTCAGGTTGCGGCCTCCCCGCGCGGCATCCTGTGGCCGTCGATGCCGGCTGACGATGCCGAGGGCTGGGCCCGCGTCAAGGACGTCGCCCCGTACTTCGCGCCGGTCGACGTGACCCGCGGTAACGAGATCGACGCCGACGACCCGATCCCTGGTGCCGGCTACCCGTATCCGATCCTGGCGATCAACTCGTCGATGGAAGATGATGCGGCCTACGCCATGGCGAAGGCCCTGGTCGAGCAGTTCGACAACTACAAGGACTCGAACCCGGGGGCTCTCGGCTTCGACCTCGAGGCGCAGAACTTCGCCTGGGCGATCCCGTATCACGACGGTGCGGTTCGCTACTTCAAGGAAATCGGTGTCTGGACCGATGAGCATCAGGCTCACAACGACGGCCTTGTCGACCGTCAGAACCTGATCATCGCGACCTGGGAAGAGTTCATGGCCGGCGACACCCCGTCGGACAAGGACGAGTTCCGGACCGCCTGGCTCGCCGCGCGGGCCGAGGCGCTTGAGGGTGCCGGTCTGAGCCCGGTGTTCCGCTAAGCCTGAAAGAGGTCCGGGGTCGGCGGCCGCTTCGGCGGCCGCCACTTCCTGGTCCGATCAGACCAGTGACCCCGTGCGTTCCTTGGCCGGCCCGTCCCTCAAGACCGGGATGCCGACGAATGGACGCGCGGGGTTCGCGTATCCAGACATAAAGACCCGATGTCATCATGACCGACCAGGACCAGATGCCGGACGACATGCCGTCCGACGCGCCGCGTTTCCGCTCGCTCGGCAGCGGATACGAGGCTGTGATCTCCTTCCTCGGCGTTGTCTCCGTGATCGCCGCCGTCTACTACATGTTCAACCTGGGCTCCGGTCCTGAATTGGCGGTCACACTGGACCTGATCCTGGTCCAATTCAGGTTCTTCACCTTTGATCTGCCGCCGCTCTACACGCCGTTGGAAACGGAATACTTCTTCATCGTGATCGGGTTGATGGTGCCGTTCACCTACCTGATCTACCCGGCGGTCCCCGGCGCCCACTCCGACCGCGTGCCGTGGTATGACTGGGTGCTCGCCGCCGCATCCGCCGGCCTTTGCATCTGGATGGCGCTGCACGCGCGAGAGGCGCTGAACCTCGCCTGGACCTATGTCGCCCCGCTCCACGCCCAGTGGCTCGCCTTGCTGTTCGGCGTGATGATGCTGGAAGCGGCCCGGCGGACCGGCGGCAATGTGCTGGCCATCCTGATCGCGATCTTCGGCACCTATCCGATCTGGGCGTCCTTCGCGCCGCCGCCGCTCGATGCGATCACGACACCGCCCCTGGCGACCGCCGCCTTCCAGGTCTATTCGGCGGAGGGGCTGGTCGGCATCCCGCTCAAGGCGTTCGCCGGCCTCGTCGTCGGCTACCTGATCTTCGGCGCGGCGCTGCAGGTGACCGGGGCCGGCAAGTTCTTCCTGGAAGTCGCGTTCGCGATCATGGGCCATGTCCGTGGCGGCCCGGCCAAGGTGGCGATCCTGTCGTCGGGCCTGATGGGCTCGGTCTCAGGCAGCGTGATCACCAACATCATCACCACCGGCACCATGACCATCCCGGCGATGAAGCGGGTCGGCTTCCGCGCGTCCTACGCCGGCGGGGTCGAGGCCTGTGCGTCGACCGGCGGCGTCCTGATGCCGCCGGTGATGGGTGCCACCGCCTTCGTCATGGCGGTCAACATCGAACGGCCCTATGCCGAGATCGTGATCGCGGCGCTGATCCCGTCGATCCTCTACTATCTCGGCCTGTTCATTCAGATCGACGCCTATGCCGCGCGCTATGGCCTGAAGGGCCTGCCGCGGGAGGAACTGCCGTCCTTGTGGGACGCGGTGAAGCGCGGCTGGTACCACCTGTTCGCGTTCGTCTACCTTCTCTACCTGCTGCTTTACTGGCGCCTGGAGTCGACGGCCCCGTTCTTTGCGACCTTCGCGCTGATCGTCGTCCACCAGCTTTACCATCTGGCGACCGACCGCAGCGGTGTGTGGGGGTTCCGCGACTACGCGGCCTTCTTCGCCGCGGTCTATCGTCTGTTCGTGGAACTGGTCGGGCTTCTGGTCGGCATCGGCCTGATCATCGGCGGGGTCACCCTGACCGGCAAGATCGGGTCGTTTGCGCACGAACTGATTTCGGTCGCCGGCGACAGCGTGCTCCTGCTGCTCGCCATGGGGGCGATCACCAGCTTCATCCTGGGCATGGGGATGACCATCACGGCGGCCTACATCTTCCTCGCCGTGACCCTGGCGCCGGCGCTGGAGCAGGCGGGGCTGAACCGCCTCGCCGTCCACCTCTTCGTCCTCTACTGGGGCATGCTGTCGTTCATCACTCCGCCGGTCGCGATCGGGTCGTTCGCCGCGGCCTCGGTCGCGTCGGCGCCGCCGATGAAGACCGGCCTCGAATCGATGAGGCTCGGGACGATCATCTACTTCATCCCGTTCTTCTTCGCCCTCAACCCGACCCTGATCCTGCAGAACCCCGATCCGATCGCCACGCTGACGGTCCTCGCCTCCGCAGGGGTGGGCATCCTCTTCGTGTCCGCCGGCCTTCAGGGCTATCTGATCTTCGTCGGCGACATCATGAAGACCGGCATGTTCCGATGGCCGCTCCGCGCCCTCCTCCTCATCGGCGGCTTGTGTCTCGCCTCGCCGGGCGGGGACTATATCGGGGTGTCCAACGCCCAGATGGGCATGATTGCGGCGATCCTCTTGATCCCGGCGATCGCCATCGCCTGGTGGCTGAACAGTCAGGCGCCGCGCGGGCTGGATCCGGTGCCGGCGTCGGACTGACGCCGCGACCCACCGTCGCCCGACGAAAAGGCCGGCACCCGATAAAGGGATGCCGGCCTTCTCACTTGCGGGCCTTGAGGGGCGCCTTTGCGTCAGGCGGCACAAATCTCCGGCTTGCGGCCGATCCAGGGGCGCGCCTGTTCGACCTGGGCGGCGAGCGAGAGCAGCGTCGCCTCGTCACCGTAGCGGCCGATGAAGTGGCTGCCGACGGGCAGGCCCTGGTCGTTCCACATCAGGGGCAGCGTGATCGCCGGCTGGCCCGACATGTTGCACAGCGGCGTGAACGGCAGGAAATCCATGAACCGGTCCATCACCGTCGGCCCGCCATGGACGGCAGCGTCGAAAAAGCCGAGCGGCGGCGGCGGCAGCCCCAGCGTGGGCGTCAACCAGACCATGTAGTCGTTGTCGATCATCCAGTTGGCGAAGGTCCGGGTCATCGACTGGAAGAACGGAATATCCGCATAGTGGTCGGTGGCGGAGACGCTGTTCGCGATCTCGTAGAGGTAGACGTTGAACGGCTCGACCAGGTCGAGAAGGCCTTCGTCACCGCCTTGTGCCCGAACCAGGCGCCGGATCGACCGGGCGGCCGAGATCGGCCAGAAGCGCCGGTAGTAGGTCTGGTAGGTCTCGGCGTCGAGCGGCGGCGCATCCTCCACCAGGTCCTGGAGCAGCTTCGCGGCATCCTCCGCGGCGGCAACACAGTCCGGATGCACCGTGGTGCCGATGATCGACTGCCGGGTCAGCGCCACCTTCAGCTTCCCCGGCGGGCGCGCGATCGCGGCCGCATAGGGCTCGGCCGGGGTCGGGGCAACATAGGGGTCGCCGGGCGCCGGCCCCTGGGTCGCATCCAGCATGACCGCGGTGTCGCGCACGGTGAGCGTCATCACGCCCTCGTTGCTCATCCCGGCGATGCCGTCGCCGACATCCGGGCCGAAGGTGATGCGCGCGCGAGTCGGCTTCAGGCCGACCAGGCCGCAGCAGGACGCCGGAATGCGGATCGACCCCGCACCGTCATTGCCATGGGCCATCGGCACGACGCGCGCGGCAACCGCGGCCGCCCCGCCGCCGGAGGAACCGCCGGAGGAGTGACCGGCATGCCAGGGGTTGCGCGTCGGCCCGAACAGCACCGGTTCGGTGGTGCCGAGCGAGCCGAATTCCGGCGTGTTGGTCTTGCCGAAGATGACCGTGCCGGCGGTCTTGAAGCGTTTGGTCAGGA
>CAYNIS010000169.1:0-7295 GCA_964397055.1 uncultured Rhodospirillaceae bacterium
AGGACAGGCCGTCGCCGAGGGCCTGCACGCGGGTCAGGCCGGCGCGGGCGGGGGCGGCGGCGAGGAGGATCGCGAGAAGCGCGAGCGCGGCGCGGCAGCGTGGCATCACGGTGCTTTCGGGTAATCCGCGAGTTGGTAGACGTTGCCAAGGACATCGGTCGCGAAGGCGCCGAGATGGACCATGTGCCAGGGCTGCACGACCCCGTCGACGGCGCTGTACTGGCACATGGGCGAGATGACGACGCGGTTCGCCAAGCTCACCGAGCGGATCGTGAGCGGCGTAAAAAGCGGGGCTGTCATGGGATTTTCACTAATAATACGGGAGACTCCGCAGGCTGAATTAACCGCCGGCGCGCAATACGACTTCGGGCAGGGCCGTATCGTCAAGACGTACGTCGGTGAACACCGCCGCCTCGATATTCGCCTGGGCGAGATTGGCCCCGCGCAGGTCAGCCTTGGTGAAGTCCGCCGCCTCCAGATTGGCGCCGGCGAAGTTGCAGTTGGTCAACTGGGCCCCGCGCAGGACAGCACCCGAGAGGTTGGCCGGCCACATCCGCCCGATCGACTTGCCCTTGCCGTCCTTGAGGTCGACCGACGCGAACCGGGCGTCGAGCAGCTTCGCCCCCTCGAGGTCGGCATTGCGCAGGTTGATCCCGTCCATATTGGCGCTGGCCGCATTGACCATGGTCAGCGTGGCGCCGGAGAGATCGGACATCACCAGCTGGGCACCTTCGAGGTTGGCACCCTTGAGGTTGGCGCCGTGGAGCGAGGCACCGGAGAGGTTGGCGCCGCCCAGGTCGATATGGGCGAGATCACGGCCGTCCAGCGTGCAGCGCTTGCCGCTCTCGCCGTTGGAGCGCACCCACGCGTCGTGGTCGGCAAGGGCGGTCTGGATGTCGCTATCGAAGTCCGACGCGCTTTTCGTATAGGCCGCTCCCTCAAGGTCGGCATTGTCGAAGCTCGCCCCGTTGGTGTTGGCCCCGGTCAAATCAGCGTTGCGGAGACTGGCCATGTCGAGAACCGCCCCCGACAAGTCGGAGCCGCGCAGATTGCTGCCGGACAGATCGCTGCCGATCAGGTTGGCCCCCTTCAAGGAGGCCCGCGCCAGATTGGCGTTCTGCATCACCGAGCCGGAGAAATTGGTGCCCTGGAGCAGGGCGCCGCGCAGATCGGCGAAAATCAGGCTGGCGTTGGAGACATCCGCGCCGGCCATGTTGGAATTGGCGAGCTGGGCGGAATCAAGGTCGGCGTTGGCCATGTCCGTACGCCGGAAACTGACCGGGTTGGACGTACGCCCGTCGAGCAGGGCGCCGCCGCGCAAATCCGCCTCGCGCAGGATCGCCCCCCGCATCTTCGCACCGTGCAGGACCGCCCCGCGCAGGTCGGCGAAGGAGAGGTTGCAGCGGGTGAGATCGGCACGCTGGAGACAGGCCGCGAACAGGTCGGCATGGCTGAGATTGGCGCGGCTGAGATCGCAGGCGGTCAGGTTGGCGCCGGAGATCTTGGCGCTTTGCAGATTGACCCCGGCCAAGACGAAACCGGCCAGATCGCCCATCGCGAGATTGGCGCGCGTGCCGCCCGACAGCTTCTTCAGCCATCGGTCATGCCGATCCAGGATTTGGACGATCTCGTGCGGGGTCATGAGGGGCGTTACCAACCCTGCGCGCATGTTTTCGGGGCGGTCGCTTTGCAAGCCACCCTCGCTCCAATTCGGGTTAAGAGTAGTCCGGCGCCGGTTAAGCATCAATCACATCCGCCCGTGGAGGCGCGAGGCGCGGCGCTATCCGCTTCAGTTTGGTCCCTGGCCTCTGCTATAGCCCAGGGATCATGCCGGTCGGGGGGCGGCGCTGCCTCGACGGTGTTCGAAAGAGGGAAGGCGCAAGCGCATGGAACCGTTCCTCATCTTCGTCATCATCGTGGTGGTGGTCGCGTTCATCATCATCACGGCCGCCGTCAAGACCGTGCCCCAGGGCTACGAGTGGACGGTGGAGCGCTTCGGCCGCTACACCCGCACGCTGTCGCCGGGCCTCAACCTGATCGTTCCGTTCGTCGACCGGGTCGGCCGCAAGGTCTCCATGATGGAAACCGTGCTCGACGTGCCGAGCCAGGAGGTGATCACCAAGGACAACGCCATGGTCACCGCCGACGGCGTCGTCTTCTACCAGGTCGTCGACGCCCCGGCCGCGGCCTATGAGGTGCGCAACCTGACCCTCGGCATCTCCAACCTGGCGCTGACCAATCTGCGGACCGTGATCGGGGCGATGGACCTCGACGAGGTCCTGTCCCAGCGCGACATCATCAACGAGAAGCTGCTGACCGTGGTCGACCTCGCCACCAATCCCTGGGGCGTGAAGGTCACCCGGATCGAGATCAAGGATCTGTCGCCGCCGCCGGACATCACCGAGTCCATGGCCCGCCAGATGAAGGCGGAACGCGAGCGGCGCGCCCAGATCCTGGAGGCCGAGGGCGAGAAGCGGGCCGCGATCCTGCGCGCCGAGGGCCTGAAGCAAAGCGCCATCCTGGAGGCCGAGGGCCGGCGCGAGGCCGCCTACCGCGACGCCGAGGCGCGCGAACGCGAGGCGGAGGCCGAAGCCCGCGCGACGGAGATGGTGTCGGCGGCCATCGCCAAGGGTGACGTCAACGCGGTCAACTACTTCGTCGCCCAGCGCTATGTCGACGCGCTCCAGGCGATCGGCACGTCCGACACCTCGAAGCTCGTCGTCGTGCCGGTCGAAAGCGCCGGCGTGATCGGCTCCGTCGCCGGTGTCGCGGAGCTTGCCAAGACCGCGTTGTCGACCGCCGGCCGTTCCTGATGCTGTCGACGCTGATCGAGGAACCGAGGGCACATGCCTGACTTCGCCCAGGAACTGTTGTCGGAGCCCTACCTGGTCTGGTGGGGCATCGGCGTTCTCTTGATCGGGGTCGAGGTGCTGGTGCCCTCCACCTTCCTCTTGTGGCCGGGCGGTGCCGCCATGGTGCTCGGCTGTGTCGCCCTCCTCTTCCCGTGGATCGACATCCGCGTCCAGGTCCTGATGTGGGCGATGCTGTCGGTCGCCGCGACCGTGTTCTGGCGCACCTGGCTGCGCAATCACCCGCTGGAAACGACCTCCCCGTTACTGAACCGAAGATCCGCCCAGTTCATCGGCCGACGCGCGACCCTGACCAAGGATTTCGAGAACGGCCTGGGCGAACTGCGCATAGACGACGGCATGTGGCGCGGACGCACGCTCGACGGCTCCTCCCCCACCGCGGGCACGACGGTGGAGGTCGCCGGGACCGACAAGGCGGTCCTCCTCGTGAGAGATGTCGAACTCGGCTGACGTCGGGTCAGCGCACGCCGCCAGCACCGGATGCCATCGGAACCGGATGCCATCAGCACTCACCCTTGGCGGCTGCCACCTTGCAATCGCCATGATTTGCGCCCATGTCGGCGATGCGTTGGGCGTGACCGCGGGTTCCGCGGTCCGGGCGACGATACCGTCTGCCGCCGACGCCCGATCGCAAAACTTGCAGACTTCAGGGCATCTACAGGGATTTGGGCCGTGACAGCGCTGATCGATGTCCGCGAACTGGTGAAACGCTTCGGGGCGATCACCGCGGTCGACGGCGTCAGCTTCGCCGTCGAACGGGGGGAGGTCCTGGGCTTCCTCGGACCAAACGGCGCCGGCAAGTCGACCACCATGAAGATGGTCACCGGCTTCCTGCAGCCGACATCGGGCACGGCCGTCGTCTGCGGCCACGACGTCGGCGCCGACCCGGTGGCCGTCAAGACGCAAATCGGCTACCTGCCGGAAGGGGCACCGCTTTACGGCGACATGACGCCAAAGAGCCTGCTCGCCTTCGTTTCGGAGGTGCGCGGCCTCGACTTCGACCGGCGCCGGCGAAGGATCGGCGATGTCGTCGACCGGCTCGACCTCGGCGCCGTCTATGACCGCCCGATCGAGACCCTGTCCAAGGGCTTCAAGCGCCGGGTCGGCCTGGCCCAGGCGATCCTGCACGACCCGGACGTCCTGATCCTGGACGAGCCGACCGACGGTCTCGACCCCAACCAGAAGTTCCAGGTGCGCTCGCTGATCGCGGAGATGGCATCGACCAAGGCGATCGTGATTTCGACCCACATCCTGGAGGAGGTCGACGCGGTCTGTACACGGGCGATGATCATCGCCCAGGGCCAGGTCCTGATCGACACCACGCCCGATGGCCTGCGCAGCCAGTCGGTCTACCACAATGCGGTCGTCGTCGACGTGCCGGCGGAAGCCGCGGATCGCGCGCGCCAGGCCCTGATGGCGGTCGACGGCGTGCGCCATGTCGAGGTCGTGCAGGTGCGCGGCGAAACCGCCCGGATCTTGATCGTGCCGAGCCAGAACCGGCCGGTGATCGACCCGGTCGAGGCGGCGATCCGCGCCAACGAGATCCCGATCCGCGGGCTGACCGTCGAACAGGGCCGGCTCGACGACGTCTTCCGCCAGATCACCACCGCCCCGCGCGCCGCCGCCGAATAGGCCGGCCCGGCCGACACCGCCCGGACCCCCCGCCCTCGAGCGCATCCAACGCAAGTGAACGGAGGCTGAAAGACCACGATGCGCACGCTGATCGCCATCTTCCGGCGCGAGCTTCTGGCCTATTTCTCGACCCCGCTCGCCTACATCTTCATGTTCATCTTCCTCGGCCTGTCGGGAGCGATGACCTGGCACGTCGGCGGCTTCTTCGACCGCGGCCAGGCCGACCTGCAGTCGTTCTTCCTGTTCCACCCCTGGCTCTACCTGCTGCTGATGCCGGCGATCGGCATGCGGTTGTGGGCGGAAGAGCGCAAGACCGGCACGTTGGAGCTCTTGATGACGCTGCCGGTGACGACGACCCAGGCGGTGCTGGGCAAGTTCCTGGCGGCCTGGGGATTCACCACGATCGCGCTCGCCCTGACCTTCCCGATGTGGATCACCGTCAACATCCTGGGCACGCCCGACAACGGCGTCATCATTGGCGGCTACATCGGCAGCTGGCTGATGGCCGGCGCCTTCCTCGCCATCGCCTCGGCGCTGTCGGCGACCACCAAGAACCAGGTCGTCGCCTTCATCATCGGGGTCGCGGTCAGCTTCCTCTTGATCATGAGCGGCCTGCCGGTGGTGGCTGAGCTCTTCGCCTGGGCGCCCCGCTTCTTCGTCGAGCTGATCGCGTCGATGAGCTTCCTCACCCATTTCGAGCTGATCGCGAAGGGCGTCATAGACCTGCGCAGCGTCATCTTCTTCCTGTCGCTGATCGTCGTCTCCCTCTTCGCAAACACGCTCGTGATCGAGCTCAAGAAAGCGGAATGACGGGGCCCGCCATGTCGTCCAACCGCCTCCTCGCCGATCGCAACCTCCTCGGTGCCGTCGGCATCGTCTGCGCGATCGTGACCTTCCTCGCGGTCAACCTGTTCGCCGGCGCCAGCCTGACCGACCAGCGCGTCGACCTGACCGAGAACCGGCTCTATTCCATCTCCGCCGGCACGCGCGACCTGATCGCCCGCACGGCGGAACCGATCACGCTGCGCCTCTACGTCTCGCCGGGCCTGCTGGAGGCGCTGCCGCGCCTGCGCGGCCACCTCACCCGGGTGCGGGAGGTGCTGGACACCTTCTCCCGCCTCTCCGACGAGCGCATCCGGGTCGAGTACCTGGAGGTCGAGCCGTTCTCGCCGGAGGAGGACCGCGCCGTGGTCTTCGGGTTGCGCGGCGTCGTCTTCAACACCGCCGGCGATCGCGGCTATCTCGGCCTCGTCGGCACCAACTCGACCGATGACGTCGACGCGATCCCGTTCCTGACGCCGGAACGCGAGCGCTTCCTGGAATACGACCTGACCCGGCTGATCCATAACCTGGCCAACCCGGAAAAACCGGTGGTGGCGCTGATCGAACGCGCCCAGATGTCGGGCGGGCCGACCAACCAGTTCCGCGAATGGCTGATCCTGAACCAGCTGCGCCAGTTCTACGACCTGCGCATCCTGGGCGGCGACATCCGGGCAATCCCGGAGGATGTCGACGTCGTCTGGCTGGTGCATCCCCAGGCTTTGTCGCGGACCACCCTCTATGCCATCGACCAGTTTGTGGTCGGCGGCGGCAACGCGCTCGTCTTCCTCGACGGCCATTTCGAGGAGCAGCCGTTCGACCCGCAGCAGGGGCCGATGGCACGCCTGACCCTCGACAGCGCCTCCCCGCTGTCGGCGTTGACGGCGGCGTGGGGGCTGGAGCTGGAGGACCGCCGCGTCGCGGGCAACGTCGAGAATGCGCTTCGGGTCCAGTACAACCGCGGCCAGACCATCGCTGAGGGGCCGTTCGCGCCGTGGATCGCCCTCGATGGCGACCACTGGGATGCCGACGACCCGGTGACCGGGCGGCTCGACCGGCTGCACTTCCTGTCCGCCGGATCACTGGTCGCCCGGGACGGTGCCACGACCACGCTTGCGCCGCTGGTTTCCACCGGCGAGGGCAGCGGCACGATCCCCGTCCAGGCGGTCAAGTTCCAGCCGAGCCCGGACACCATCGCCGAGGACATCACCCCGTCCGAGACCCCGATCGTGCTCGCCGCACGCATCACCGGCACGATCGAAAGCGCCTTCCCGCAGGGCCCGGACGGGCCGGTGCCGGGTGACGAGGTCCTGAACGAGGACGCCGATCCCGAGGCCGAGCCGCCGGAAGGCCACCTGGCCGCGTCCCGGAACCCGATCAACCTGATCGTGGTCTCCGACACCGACATGCTGACCGACCGCGCCTGGGTGCAGGTCTCCAACCTCTCCCAGATGCTGGGCCAACAGGTCGGCGTGCCGATCTCCGACAACGCCAACTTCCTGATCAACGCGCTCGACAATCTGCGCGGCGACCCGGCCCTGATCGGCCTGCGCGGCCGCCGGGTCGCCGATCGCTCCTTCAGCCTGGTCGACGACATCCGCGCGGATGCGGAGGCCCGGCACCGGGCGCGGGAACGGGAACTGCTCGAAGAGCTGGAGACGACGGAGAGCCGCATCCGCGAGATGGGCGGGGAGGAACGCGACGGTCGGGCCGTGCTGTCGGCCGAACAGCAGCAGGCGATCAGGGAGTTCCGCCAGCGCGCCCTCGAAATCCGCTCGGAACTGCGCGACGTCCAGCTCGCCCTGCGCCGCGATATCGAGCTTCTTGAAACACGCCTGCAACTGTTCACGATCGCCGCCATGCCGAGCTTCGTCGCCCTCATCGCCCTCATCCTGGCGATCGTGCGCTGGCGCAACGCGCATCGACCGCGACCGGTCGGCGGCTGATCGGGAGGAGAATGCGATGAACCCGCGC
>CAYNIS010000170.1:0-7264 GCA_964397055.1 uncultured Rhodospirillaceae bacterium
CACCGCCTTGCCCGGCTCGGTGACAACCGGCGAAAGCAGATGCGGAACGCCGTCATAGACGGAAAGCTCCAGCATCTTGGGATCGATCATGATAAACCGGCATTTTTCCGGTGGCATCCGGTAGAGAAGGGAGAGAATCATGGCATTCACGCCCACAGACTTCCCGGACCCCGTTGTCCCGGCGACCAGTAAGTGAGGCATTTTGGCTAAATCGGCCAGAATCGGCTGACCGGCAATGTCTTTCCCCAGGATTAGCGGCAGTTTGGCTTTGGTTTTTTCAAAAAGGCGTGTTGCCAGAAGCTCACGCATATAAACAAACTGACGCTCCTGATTCGGCAGCTCAATACCAATGACGTTGCGTCCCGGCACCACCGCACAACGCACGGAGACGGCGGACATCGACCGGGCGATGTCGTCGGCGAGCCCGATCACCCGGGCGGTCTTGGTGCCGGCCGCCGGCTCCAGCTCGAACAGGGTCACGACCGGGCCGGGCTGGACGCCGGTGATCTCCCCGCGCACGCCATAGTCGGCCAGGACCGCGGCCAGCTCCATCCGGCGCGCTTCGAGGGCGGCCGGGTCGAGCCCCTTGTCGGTGGCGACGGCCGCAGTGTTCAACAGCTCTCGACCCGGCAGGCTGGGTTCGGCCGGCGGCGACGGGGCTTCCACGGCCTCGGTCCCGCTCTTGACCGACGGCGCGCGGCGGCGCCGCCCGGGCTTGTCGGGGTTCACGAAGACATCGGCGACGATCGGCAGCATCAGTTGGCCCGCGCGCGGGTCGTTCGGCGATGTCGGCCCGATCGGTTCCTCGGTCTCCGCCGCCTCGGCGGCCTCGCGCGCCGGGCTGCGCAGGGCATGGTCGATCCGGTCCGCGACGAGGAGGGTTGCCCGCCAGGCCAGGACCGCCACCGTGGCCGTGCCGCGCAGCGTGGCAAGGCCGGCGGACCGTGCCCGGGCGCGGCTCACGCCGCCTGCCGCCGTCAAGCAAGCCGTGGCCGCGATGGCGCAGAGGCTGGCGACCAGTCGGTCCGCCGCGACGCCGGCGAGCGGGCCTGCGAGCTGGGCGAGCCCGGGCAGGGCCAGGAGGCCGAGCGCCCCGCCCCAACGATCGCCGACGTCAAGGCCGCCGCCCGACAGCCAGGCGAGTGGAACGGTCGCCAGGAGCGTGCCGGTCACCAGGGCAGCCGCGCGCAAGGCGGGGTGCGTCGGTGGCCGGTGCCCGATCGTCGCGGCGGCCCACAGGCCGATCGCCAGCGGCAGGGTCCAGCTCGCCCGGCCCAGCATCTGGAACAGCATGTCGGCGATGTTGGCGCCGGTCGGGCCCATCAGGTTGTCAACCGGCCGCGCCGCCGTCGCGGCGGCGTTCCAGGACGGGTCGGTCGGGCTGTAGGAGGCCAGCGCCAGCGCCAGTGCCGCGGCGACCGCCAGCAGCGCCAAACCGGCAGCCTCCACCGCGCGGCGTCGCAGCCATTCGGTCATGGCCGGTGGCAGCAGGTTGGTTGCCCGTGCCGCCGGCATGCTTCCGAGGGTGAAGGTCGCCGTTGCCATCGCCGTTGCTCCCGGTCGCTGTCAGCAGCCCGTTACGGCTCGAGGGTGCGGGTGATGCGGTCGAGCCCCTCCTCGACCGTCTTGTCGTCATGGACGAGGGCGACCCGGATATAAGGAACGCCCGCGTTGACGCCGTCAATTTCGGTGCGCGTCAGATAGGCACCGGGCAGGACCTTCACCGCGGCCTCCGTCCACAGGCGTGTCGCCGCCACCTCGCCGTCGCCGACGTTGAGCCACAGGAAGAAGCCGCCGCCGGGCTTGCGATAGCCGAAGCGGTTGCCGAGGACGCGGTCGGCGATCTCGAACTTCGAGCGGTAGAGGGCCCGGTTCTCGACGACATGCGGCTCGTCCCGCCACAGCGCGGCGGCAGCGGCCTGGATCGGGCCCGGCACCTGGGTGCCGCCCGCCCGGCGGACGCGGAAGAACGCCCGAACGGCCGCCGGGTCGCCGGCGACGAAGCCGGCGCGCAAGCCCGCCGCACTCGACCGCTTGGACAGCGAATGGAAGACGACGACGTTGTCGAAGGCATGCCCGCGCGGGCCGGGGCCGAGGCTCTGGGCTGCTTCGAGGCCGCCGGTCGGCGGATCGGCGAAGTAGATTTCCGCGTAGCACTCGTCGACCACCAGAGTGAAGTCGTGCTGGCGGGCGAGGGCGACCGCCCGGCGCATGTACTCCATGGAGGCGACAGCACCTTCCGGATTGGACGGCGTGCACAGGTACATCATGACCGCCCGGTCGAGATCGGCCGCGTCGATGCCGTCCAGGTCCGGCAGGAAGCCGGTCCGTTCGGTCGCCGGCAGATAGACGAGATCGGCGCCGGACAGGATGCCCGCCCCCTTGTAGACCGGATAGGCCGGGTCCGGCATCAGGACCGCCGGGCGGCGGCCGTCCTTGGGTTCCGGGACAAGGGCGAGGGCGACCAGGAACAGGCCTTCCTTGGTGCCGGCCAGCGGCAGAATGTTGATCGCCGGGTCGATCAGGCCGGGGCTGAGGCCATAGCGGCGCGTGAGCCACTCGGCCATCGCCTCGCGCAGGTCGGGCGTGCCCGGCATCGTGGGGTATTTCGACCAGAGGTGATTGTTGGCCGCGACGGTTTCGGCCAGGAGCGCCGGCGGTTCGTGCTGCGGGTCGCCGATCGACATGTTGATCGGCTCGATCCCGGCTGCGGGCGCGAGGTCGGCAAACAGCGCGTCCATGCGCTGGAACGGGTAAATCGGTAGACGGTCGAGCCGGTCGCTCTGCATCGTGGGGCCCCTGGCACTCATCCTGTTGATCGGAAGGGTAGGGTGCCCCCGGAGAGCTGGCAAGAACAATCCGAGAATGAAAGTATCAGAAAATCAGATATTTAGTCAGATTGATTGAGGTGTTGCGTGAAAGCCAAGGGGCGGCCTCCGCGCAAAGAAAAAGGCCCGGGCAGCGTGCCGCCCGGGCCCATGAGGTCAGTCTAGGGACTGGGATCAGACGCGGGCGGTGCCCGGTCCGAACTCCGGATAGGCCTCGAGGCCGAGTTCCGCCTGGTCGAGGCCATTGGTCTCGTCCTCCTCGGAAACCCGCAGGCCGATGGTGTTGTCGAGGATCAGCCAGACGATGCCGCTGGCGACCACCGTGAACGCCCCGATGGCGACGATGCCGATGATCTGGGTCCCAAGGTTGCCGGCCCCGAAGATGCCGACGGCCAACGTGCCCCACACACCGGCGACCAGGTGGGCGGAGATCGCACCGACCACATCGTCGACCTTCAGCTTGTCGATCGCCGGGATCGCCAGGACGCACAGCGCCGCCCCGATGGCACCGACGATCAGCGACAGGAAGTGGTTCTGCAAATCGGGGCCGGCGGTGATCGCAACGAGGCCGGCGATCGCACCGTTGAGCGCCATCGTCAGGTCGACCTTCTTGTACATCGCCTGGGTCATCAGCATGGCGGTGACGACGCCGGCGGCCGCCGCGAGGTTGGTGTTCACGTAGACGATGGCGATCGCCGAGACGTCCAGCGCGGAGCCCATCGCCAGCTGCGAGCCGCCGTTGAAGCCGAACCAGCCGAACCAGAGGATGAAGGTACCGAGTGTCGCGAGCGGCAGGTTGGCACCCGGCATCGGGTTGACGGAGCCGTCCCTGCCATACTTGCCGCGGCGGGCACCGACGATGATCGCCCCGGTGAGCGCAGCCCAGCCGCCGACTGAGTGCACCAGGGTCGACCCGGCGAAGTCGGAGAAGCCCATCTCGTAGAGCCAGCCCGAACCCCACTGCCAGGAACCGGTGATCGGGTAGATGACGCCGGTGAGCACGACGACGAAGATCAGGAACGGCCAGAGCTTCATGCGCTCGGCGACCGTGCCGGACACAATCGAGGCGGCGGTCGCGACGAAGACCATCTGGAAGAACCAGTCGGACATCGACGAGTAGCCGGCCCCATCCTCACCGAGCAGGTTGGCCAGCGCCTCGTCAGCCCCCTCTCCGTTGATGAGGTTCAGCTCATCAGCGCTGGGGTTGTAGAGGAATTGGAAGGAACCGATGTAGCCGCCGTTAACATCCGTGTACATGAGATCGTAGCCGATCAGGTAGTACATGATGCCGGCCACAGAATAGAGCGCGATGTTTTTCAGGCAGATGGTCGCCGTGTTCTTGGTCCGAACCAGCCCGCTTTCGAGCATGGCAAAGCCGCAGGCCATGAACATGACCACAAGGCCGTGGATCAGGAACGACAGAGAGTTGAAGACGAACACCGTTTCCGAGTCGACTTCAGCGTAAGCGGGATTGGCCGCCAGGAACTGGGTCGCGACCAGCGCGGCCGCGGTGGCACCCGCCAGGTGAAAGGCACGATTGGTCATCATCATCTCCAAGCGCTCAGAGCGCGTCCGCGTTGGTCTCGCCGGTGCGGATACGCACCGCTTCCAGGACGTCCAGGACGAAGATCTTGCCGTCGCCGATGCGTCCGGTATTTGCCGAAGTCTTGATCGACTCGACCACGCCCTGAACCTGGCCGTCATCGACGACGACCTCGATTTTGACCTTGGGCAGAAAACTGACCGAATACTCGGCACCGCGATAAATCTCGGTCTGGCCCTTTTGACGGCCGAACCCTTTGACCTCTGTCACCGTCAAGCCCTGGATGCCGAGGCCGGTCAGCGCTTCGCGCACCTCCTCCAGCTTGAACGGTTTGATGATGGCTGTGACCAACTTCATCCTGTCCTCTCCCCTGCCACCCGTGGCACGGGCGCCCTGCCGAAACCCCTCGTCGGGCGACCCATGCTGGATGCATGACCGCCAGCGTCGGGGTCCGGGCCGGCTTGGTCATTTCCGCGGTACCGGGCCGCACTGCCGCGCCCGGCTTTCATGAGCGCGCCTTCTTTCAAGAACTGTGCCGCGTTGACCGGCAGTCGTCGGCCAAATCCGCGGCACCCGCTTTGAAGCCGCCGCAAGCGTGAAGAAAAGATGAAGATATGTGGCTTTGGGTGCCTGCGAAATGGGCATGTGTCTCTGTGGTGTGCACCGGGGTCATGGCGTTGCGACCATTCGGCCGCTGGACTTCCGTCAAGTTGCCGAGACCCTTAGGGCTATGGCTGTCGCCTGGAATTCGCGCTGCGTGACTGGAGCACCCTCGCCGTGAGTGAAACGCCGACCCCTTCCGCGGCTCTCAAAACCGACATCGTGATCGTCGGCGGCGGGCTGACCGGTCTCACCCTTGGCTTGATCCTGGCGCGGGCCGGCATCGAGACCGTGGTGGTCGACCGGGATCCCCCGCTCTTCCAGCTCGATGCCGCCTTCGACGGACGCACGACGGCGATCGCGGCGGGCACCCGGGCGATCCTCGACCGCGCGGGTATCTGGCAGCCGCTGGCCGGGGAGGGGTGTCCGATCCGGGAGATCCGCACCGCCGATCAGGACCGTCCGCTGTTCCTGCATTTCGACGCGGCAGAGGTCGGTGACGGCTCCTTCGGCTGGATCTTTGAGAACCGCCGCCTGCGAGAGGCGCTGCATCAGGCGGCGGCCGACCTGCCCGGCCTGACGCATCTGACATCGGCTGCCGTGGAAGCCTTTCACCTCGGTCCCGGACATGTCGAGGTGACGCTGTCGTCCGGGGCTGTGGTGCGCGCCGCGCTCGCCGTCGGCGCGGACGGGCGTTTGTCGCCCACACGCACATTTGCCGGCATCCGGACCCTCGGCTGGCGCTACCGCCAGGATGCCATCGTCCTGGTCATGGCCCACCACGAACCGCATGGCCATGTCGCGGTTGAGCACTTCCTGGCATCCGGGCCGTTCGCGACCCTGCCGATGAACGACGATGCCGGCGGCCGCCATCGGTCCTCGATCGTGTGGACCGAACGGACGGAGCGGGTTCCGCACTATCTGGGGCTCGACCAGGCGGCCTTCGACGGTGAGCTTGCGCGCCGCTGCAACGGCCATCTGGGCGCGGTCACGGCCCCCGACCGGCGGTTCCACTACCCGTTGCGGCTTGCCCTGGCGGACCGGATCGTCGGTGACCGCGTGGCGCTGGTCGGCGACGCCGCCCATGTCATCCATCCGCTCGCCGGGCAGAACCTCAATCTCGGCTTCCGGGATGTGGCCGTCCTCGCCGACCGCCTGGTGGAGGCCGTCCGCCTGGGCCAGGACCCGGGTGACGCACGACTGCTCGCGGGCTATGAGCGTGCCCGGCGGCTCGACATCCTGACCATGGCGGCGGCGACGGACGGCCTCAATCGCCTGTTTTCCAACAACCGCCCGCTGACCCGGCTGGTGCGCGGCCTCGGCCTCGCCGGGGTCGGCCGCATCGGCCCGATCAAGCGCTTCTTCATGCGCCATGCCATGGGGTCCGACGCGGCGGCATGAACCGCCCTGCCGGCATTTGTGTCATGCCGGACCCGCCATATCCTGCTACCATCGGACGTGGGTTTGGGTTCGGAGCAGGGAATGCGAGACATCACCCCGGCAGAGCCGAGCGCTGCGACTGACGCAGCGCTGACGGTTGCCCAGAAGGAGCCGGTGGTGATCCGCGACCGGGTGCGAGACTATGCGGTCCTTGTCTCGGTCGAGGAGTTCCAGACGCTGCACACCATGCGGGTCGGGGCCGCGAAGGAACTGGCGCGTCAGTCCGCGCGGGAGGCACGGGCGCGCGGACTTGATGAGGCTTCGTTCGAGAAGCTGATGGCAGATGTCAGCTAGGAAGGTCGTCCTCGACACCGGCATCATCGTAAGTGCCCACCTTTGGACACCCTCGGCAGCCGCACGCGCCTTCGAGCACGCCCTGGAGACCGCGGAGGTGCTGTCCTCCTACCCCATCCTGCGGGAAGTCGAGTCCGTGTTGCGGCGTCCGGATTTTGAAAGGTTCATCCCGCGGTCGCGCGTGCTTGCGATCATTGCTGGGCTGCGGACGGTGACGACCCCAATCACCCCGGGGCAGGACTACCGCCTGTGCGACGATCCGCTCGACAACCACGTGCTTGCCGTCGCCGTGGCCGGCCGCGCCAGGACGCTTGTGACGGACGACCCGGATCTTCTCCGCCATGACGGCTTCATGCGCATTCGGTGCGTCCAGCCAGCCGACTATCTCACCCGCCCTGTCGGCTGACGAGCCCGGTCAGCCGCGCTGGAGCGGTTTGAGGCCCAGGCCCTCGCGCAGGGCATTCCAGCGGTCGGCCGGATGCGGGCCGAGCGCATAGGTCCAGGGCCAGGGGTCCGGTGCCCGTCCAAGCGCCTCGACATGGCGACCTGCGGCCTCCCG